>NZ_JADEWG010000209.1 GCF_015207735.1 [Phormidium] sp. LEGE 05292 | reverse complement strand
ATAAGAGACAGCTGCCCCTGTACTCCTCTGCTAGTCTAAAGTGGCTAATATGAAATGTATTATTAAGGCCAGGATCGATCGCGAAAAACTTAGCTGAAGTTACTTGCTATGTCACACATCTCACCCATAAACCCCCTGACTGGAACTCTGAATTTGCCGTTAGTTGTGGCAGCATTAACCTCTGTTGGGCTGCATTCACTAATTTGGTTTTATCAACCATTAGTGCCAATGGCTGATAAAGCAACAGCAGCAAGCGATCGACGCAGCGTGAGAGTTGTACAATTAACGCCAGAGGAAATTCTCCGGTTGCCAGAATACGCGCAGCAGAGAACACAAACCACTTTACCAAATTTACCACCGGGGCAAGTTCCGACAAATCTTTTGCCTAGTTTGCCGCAAGCTAAATCAGAAATTACCTTACCACCACCACCGAGTTTTCCAATTTACAATCCTAATCCTTCCTTACCTTCACCCACTCCAGAACCAAAAACTCCAACTTCGCGCCGTCGCACTCGAACTACGGTTCCCAAGTCGCCCCAAGATTCCGCGAAAAATAATCGGAGAAATAATCAATCTTCCCGAAATCAAAAACCTGAAACTACTGAAAAAATTACCCTTGATCAATTGAATTTAGGGTCACGGTCTCAAACTCAAGATAGAACAAGTAGTCAGTCACCACAAACTAATCAATCTCTCCAAAATAGTCAAACATCTGGTGGCCAATTTGGGGATACTTATCAGCGGTTTCTCGCGCAACAAAATTTAGATAGTACTTCTCAATCTACTCAATCTCGTCAAGATGAAACTCAAAGTCAGAACAATCAAAGTCAAAATAATCAGCAAACTATTGGGGAATTACTCGATCGCAATCAGTTACAACGAGATTTAGTTGCTGGTGCAAATAACGATCGACCTCAAAATAGAAATGAGGAAAATACAACCCGCGCCCAAAATCGCAATAATTTGCGGAATAATCGCAATCCAGCAGATGAAGAAGCTCGAATTAAAGTGGTTTATGGTTACAATGTTGCCAACACAAGTATTCCTCAAGGACTTGCTAATTATGAGCAATGGCGGACTGAAAAAATTAAGAAGTATGGGGGGAGATTAAATAGCAAAAGACCACCGATTACGGATTCAATTCGTTCTCCGTTTGACATAAAAGTACCAGATGTTACTCCGGCAGGAATTGCTGTTTTGGTTGATCCTGAAGGCAAAATTGTGGAAACAGAATTAATCCGCAGTACGGGTTATAAGCAACTTAATGATTTGGCGATCGCGCAAATGAAAAAACGTTCTTTTTCTGCTACAGGCAAATATGAAGCATATCATTATTTCATTGAAGTGGATCAAAAAGATTTACCTAATGCTTCTGATGCCGCTAGCCGTTAAACTAATTAAACTTTAATCTTGTTTATGACTCTGGATTCATCTTTCGCTAAACAACTGCGTAATTCTTCAGAGCGATTGTTTTCATTTATAGATAACTTTCATCAAGTTAAAGTGTTAGTTGTGGGAGATTTAACTCTTGATGAATTTCTCACAGGACAAGTAGAAAGGGTGTCTCGTGAAGCACCTGTATTAATTATCCGTCACGAACACACAAGACAAGTGCCTGGTGGTGGAGCTAATGCTGTTTATAATTTAGCGAAATTAGGGGCACAAGTTAAGGTAGTAGGATTGTTAGGTGATGATGACCAAGGTCAAGCTTTGCGGCGCATTTTTGCAGCTGCGGAAATTGACACCAGTGGCATTTTTTTAGAATTGCATCGTCCGACGGTGACAAAAACGAGAATTTCTGGTCATGCACGTCAGTCAGTGACGCAACAAATTGTCAGGGTCGATCGCAAATCTGATGATTTACCAGAAGAAAGTTTACAATTACAATTAGCTGATTACATTCGCTCTCAAGTAGGAAAAGTTGATGTAGTAGTTTGTTCAGATTATGGTGATGGTGTATTCACTCCCCCTGTAATTGCAGCAGCTTTAACTCACCCTTTAACTATTGTTGATACCCAGCAAAATTTACAACGTTTTGCAGGTGCAACTTTATTTACTCCTAATTTACCAGAAGCAGAAAAAGCTGTAGGTTATTCCATTTCTTCACCGGAAAATTTGGCTCAAGCGGGAAAAGATTTGTTGAGATTAACTCAGGCACAACAAATTTTAATTACTCGCGGAGAATTTGGCATGAGTTTATTCGAGCGTAATGGTTTAACCGCTTCCCATATACCCGCCTTTAACCGCACAGATGTTTATGATGTTACTGGTGCTGGTGATACGGTTGTTGCTGCTTTAACTTTAAGTTTGTGTGCTGGTGCTTCAATTTGGGAAGCAGCAATTTTAGGTAATTTAGCTGCTAGTATTGTAATTCGTAAATTCGGCACTTCCACAACAACACCAGGAGAAATTAAATCAGCTTTAGAGACTTTATTAGATGAACTAGAGCAATTTTAAATTAAAGCTAGTTAGTATAACTGTAGTCTTTCTACCGAATCAAGAAACGATTGTTAGTGTTAGTTATCACAACAAAGTTCTTCAATTAATGGGGTTTGAATTTACAACTGCTTGTTCTTTCTGTTTTACTTCTTCTGTTGTCTGCCTTTCTTCTCCCACTTTAATAATGTGACCATTTGGCTCAAATTGTAGTGCTGTTTGGGGAAAGTCCAACTTAGTTAAATTGCGAATTATGGGAATACTATTAGCACCTTTATCAGGATAAGGGATACCTCTTCTATCTAGTTGTACGGGAGTAATTTTGCCCGAAATAAAGTCTCCTTGTGAGTTCAATTGAACTTCTAAAATCAACGATTCTCCCAATACACCCCTAGTAGATAAAGTCCGATATCCGACAAAATTTCCCAGAGAATAAGCAATCAATTTGCCTTTATATAATTCCATTGCTCTAGCAACATGAGGCCCATGACCTAACACCAAGTCTGCACCATTATCTATTAGTGTGCGACAAAAAAGTACTAAGTTTCCCCGATTTTCGCCGTAGAAATTCTCAGAGCGATTTTTGACTCGCATAGCGCCTGTTCCTTCAGCACCGCCATGCACAGAAATTATGACAATACTAGCTTTTTTCTGAGCTTCTTTGACCAATGCTATTGCTGATGGTAAATCATTTAAAGAATTGTGCCAAGACAAGTGACTAAAGGCAATGAAAGCAATTTCTGTACCCTTGATATTTTTATAAAGAATTTGGTTTTTTTTGCCTACTGCTCTAACGCCTGCATTTTCTAGATTTTTAATGGTATCTTCAAAACCTTGAATTGTAAAATCGAAAGAGTGATTGTTAGCAACACTCATCACAGTAAAGCCAACTTCTTGTAAAAGTTGGGCATATTCTGGTGGAGTGCGAAAAGCATGAACCATTGGACGGCTGGTATCTTTTGCCGTATTAGGATAGTTAGTTAATGTACTTTCAAAATTGCCAAATAGTATATCAGCTCCTTGTAAGTATGGTTTGACATTTTGAAACAATTCTTGTTTATTTTGAGGCAACTTATTGTTAGGAAAATTAGTGCCAGGAACTATATCTCCTACTGCTTTAAGCGTAATCAATTGTTTGTTGTCTATGGCAGGTAAGGTGATAGCAGCAGGTTTTGGTGTGGCTTGTGCTGTGGGCTTTTTGCTAGCTTGAGGAGTTGGCTTTTGGGTTTCTGGAATTACCGAATCTCTTTGTTCTAAAGGTTGTAACTGCTGGCGTTTGTTGCGAACTGGTGAGTTAATTTGATAGCTGAAAACTACACCTAATACTGCTACCATTAGCCAAGTAACGCCACCCATTAACAGTAAACGAATCTTTTTTTTGAACTGTTTTCTGTACTTTGGTGGTTTGGGCTTTCTTTGTTCTGGAGGACGAGCAACAGCAGGTATTTGGTGTGGAATGGGCGGAAAGTAGGGAGTTTGGGCTAAATCGAAAGCTTCAGTCCAACTTGGCCATTTGTGGTCACTTTTGCGCCCGTAAACTCGCACAAAATCGATGTTGCGTGCGTTGAGGCGAATAATTCCGTCAATAATGAAGCGGAGATAGACCGATCGATCGGGAATTTCCTCAGCAACGAGGACGATATGTAGCCAATTATCTTTAGATTTGGCGATCGCAGTTACGCCTTTTTTGGCGATCACTTGGTTAATCAGAGTAGCGATCGCTTCTGGATTGCCTTCCTGTGCCAGGGTAATAATGCTTTTCGGTTCCAAAACCACCTGAGTCACAATTGTCTCCTCACACCTACTGATAGACTTGTTTATAATTGGACTGAAAAAAGTTTAAACCGGACAGAGGAGAAAATAGCAACTAATGACACATAGTTTCCCTAAAGATCAACTTAGAACACCTCGTCGGTTGTTAGTGACGGGGGGTGCGGGTTTTATAGGTGCTAATTTCGTCCTTCACTGGTGCGATCGCTATCCAGACGATCGGGTAATCGTATTAGATGCACTCACCTACGCTGGAAACCGTAATAATTTAGCATCTTTAGCAGGAAAGGAGAATTTTCGCTTTGTAGAAGGTAATATTTGCGATCGATCTTTAGTAGATGGATTGTTACAGGAAGAAAACATTGATACAGTTGCCCATTTCGCCGCCGAATCCCACGTTGACAGGTCAATTTTAGGCCCTGGTGCCTTCGTGGAAACCAACGTAGTCGGAACTTTCACACTTTTGGAAGCTTTCCGCCAACACTGGAAAAACACCCCTGTTACTTCAGGACTTTTCCTGCACGTTTCTACTGATGAAGTTTACGGTACATTAGGCCCTAACGACCAAGCTTTTACCGAAACTACACCTTATGCACCCAATAGCCCTTATTCTGCATCAAAAGCAGGCAGCGATCACTTAGCTAGGGCATATTATCACACCTACGGTATGCCGACAATTATTACTAATTGTTCAAATAACTATGGCCCCTATCAATTTCCTGAAAAGTTAATCCCTTTGATGTGTATTAATGCCTTAATTGGTAAAAATTTACCTGTTTATGGTGATGGACAAAACATCCGAGATTGGCTATTTGTGCTAGATCATTGTCGGGCTTTAGATACGGTAATTCACAGTGGAAAGCCAGGTGAAACTTACAACATTGGCGGCAATAACGAAGTGAAAAATATTGACTTGGTACATATTTTGTGCGACTTAATGGATGAATTAGCTCCTAATTTACCAGTCCGTCCTTGTAAGGAACTAATTACTTTTGTCAAAGACAGACCCGGACACGATCGAAGATATGCAATTAATTCCACAAAATTGCAAACAGAGTTAGGTTGGCAACCTTCTGTGACTGTACAAGAAGGGATGAGAAAAACAGTTCAATGGTACTTAAATAACGAAGCTTGGTGGAAACCTTTATTATCTGAAGAGTATCAAGCTTATTACAGCAAAATTTATAGCTAATCACCTAAATTATTAGACTTCTTGCAAAAGTAAAGAATTCTTATTTTTCATTTGTGTGTATCTCTGTATATCTCTGCTTTGGTCATCTATCATCTATGGTAAAAACTCCGAATTTTAACCTTTTGCAAGAAGTTTAATTTGATGATAACTTCAGCTAGTAAACTATGAGCTTTTCAAAAGATGTCATATCACTATACGATCGCGATTTTCTACTCTGGACAGAACAGCAATCTGAATTCTTAAAAAAAGGCTACTGGGAAAAATTAGATATTGAGAATTTGGTCGAGGAATTAGAAACTTTGGGGCGTAGCGAACAAAAAGAACTGGGTAGTTATTTGCAAGTACTTTTAATGCACTTACTCAAATGTCAATACCAACCAGAAAAAAGAACTAAAAGCTGGGGTAATACGATCGCTAATTGCCGAGACAAAATACAGGATTGTCTGGAAGATACTCCGAGTTTAAAACGGTTCCTCGAAGATTCTGAATGGGTACAAAAATATTATCGACGCGCCAGGAGAGATGCTGCTAAGGAGACTGAAAAACCAATGGAAAATTTTCCATTGGAAATGCCTTTTGCAATTGCACAAATTCTCGATTCAAGCTTTTTAATTTGAACGACAAAGGATAGGATAGCAAATATGAATGAATCTTGGTTAATTCCAGAGCAAGGTTTTCTAAGTTTAGCAAGTTATCGCAGCATTCTAAGTATTGCCAGTGCCGGAAGTATTTTAAGTATTGGCAGTGTTGGTAGTATTTTGAGTATTGGCGGTGTGGGCAGTATTTTGAGTTTCGGGAGTGCGGGGAGTATTTTAAGCGTGTTTAGTGCGGGAAGTATTTTGTCAGTTTTGAGTGTCGGCAATATTCTCAGGGCGTTACGATTTAATTAGTGGTAATCGCTTCATGAAAATTCCAGAGTTTTGAATTGAGGAGAGTTGGGCAAGTTTTAAGTTTTAAATTGCCTTGCCCCTGGTGATCCTCTGCCCCTGGAGCCCCTCTGCCTCTTCAAGCAACTCCGGGGGGCCAAGTAGTGAAAACGAAGACTATTACTGAAGCGATCGCTAATACACCCTGAATCAACCTACCAACCAAATTACCAACTACAATACCCACACCTGCTTGTGCTGCCAACTTAATTCTAGGTTGCAACTCCAAATCACGGCGATAAAGAAACTCGCCAATAATAGCTCCTAGTAGTGGCCCAATTAATATCCCCACAAGTGGCCCACCAAAAGGTAAGGCTGGTAGAAAGCCAAAGAATCCCAAAGTTAAGCCAATAAAAGCACCCATTTGTCCCCAATTACTAGCACCAGCTTGTTTTCCGCCCCAGTAAGCAGCTAAAAAATCTATGCCCAAACTCAGCAACAAAACAGCAAGGGCTGTTGCTAGCGCCACCCAGACTTTAGTAAAGCCATCGATCGCGCCCCAAACGAAGATGGAAACTAAAATTAGGCTAGCCCCTGGAATTCCCGGAACTAAAGCCCCAATAATTCCCACAACCATTAAGACAATCAGTAGCCAATACAAAATGATCATTTGTGTTCATCAAATCTGAGCTGGTGCAACATCATTATTCAAGTAACAGCTAAAACATACATCTAGCTTCTCAGCAATTCCGGCAATCCATTTTTCGTCTTGCTGAGTGTAACTGCGGGGCGCATTAGCACCCAACACTAAAACTCCACGTTTACCAATCGGTTGACAAATTATTCCTTGAGTATTTCTTGGTAGGTAATCAAATTCAATCCGTCCAGGGTAGAGTTTTACGTCTACTAAATAAACGGGCTTTTGCTTGTCTATCACTCGCTGTAGAATTGCTCCTGGCTTGACTTCTGGGTTGTCGCCCAAAATGCCCCGGCGTAACAAAACTTTATCTCGATCCCAAACTACTACACTACGGGTAGAGGTATTGGTTAACAACATCAGGGATGCCCAAGCTAGTTCAGTTTTCACTGTTTCTGGTAAATCTGGTGCGAGTTCAAATCCTTGTGTACCATTCAGTTCTACTGCTTCTGGCGATCGCGGTTGTACTTGTTGCCAAAGTAAGCCAGTGAAAATCAACAAAGCACTCAACAATACACCTAAAGCATCGGAACGAGCTTGAGAATCCGTCAATTCTGGGGTCAGAAAGCGGTTGACTAAGAGTAGCATCCCCCCCAAAGCACCAACAACGATCGGGAGATTCTTTAAAACTTGATTATTGTCCCTTGCCATTTACAGATAACTATTTTTCGTTTTCCCCAAAATCGCCCAAGCGTTGAAACTGATAACCCATCGATCGAGCAGTCAGAATCAATTCTGGGTTGCTGGGGTCTTCTTCTAATTTTGCCCGCAAGCGAGAAACATGGACATCTACCACACGGGTATCTACCAACCGTTCTGGAGTATAACCCCAGACTTGTTGGAGAATATCCGATCGCGAAATTGCCTCTCCTGCCTTACTCACCAACAATTCTAGGAGATTAAACTCCATTCCTGTCAGCCGAATTCGGCGATCGCCCTTGTAAACTTGCCGCTTATTCGTGTCAATTTTCACATTGCCGATCGAAATTACTCCCGAATTGGGAATCCCGGAACCACCTGATTTGTCTACCCGACGCAACACGCAGCGAATCCGCGCTTCTAACTCTTTAGGAGAAAAAGGTTTAACGACGTAATCATCTGCCCCTAACTCTAAACCTGTGATGCGATCGGCTACATCTCCCAAAGCCGTTAGCATGATAATCGGCACATTGGATTCCTTGCGAAACTCCTGACAAACACCGTAACCATCAAGTTTCGGCATCATCACATCCAAAACCACCAAATCAGGATTAGCAGTGCGGAAAGTTTCCAAAGCCTCCTCACCATCAGCAGCAGTGACCACATCGTAACCAATCATTGACAGGCGGGTTTCCAAAATCCTGCGAATGCTGGCTTCGTCATCTACCACCAAAATCTTTTCTTTACGAGTTTCCATTGCCAAGATTTGTTAACCTAAAATTTCTGTTTGTTAATTTTTACTACCTTATTTTAAGATAATACAAATTCTTGCCAACTTAAATTTTTGTAATACTTTATTAGAAAGCAATCGAGGTTAACTTTTCGTGAATTATTTATACTCTATAAGTTTAAACCAATACATAGCACCAAAAACAATTATTTGCTACCATTTATAGGTTTAACTAAGTAAATTCATCTAAAAAATTGCATCCTTACGTCGCAATTCAAAGAGTAAAGAGCAAAGGGGAACATCCAAGTCCATCCCCCCATCCCCCCATCCCCCCATCTC
>NZ_JADEWG010000208.1 GCF_015207735.1 [Phormidium] sp. LEGE 05292 | reverse complement strand
CAGGGCTAATTCATTTTCAACGGAGAAATTGATTTGTGAAGGAGAGATAATGCAAACAACGGAAAAATCATCTTTCCCCTTGTCCCCTTGTCTCCTTGTCCCCTTGTCCCCCCATCCGGTTAATTTTCTTTGATGACAATGAATTAGCCCTGCCCTTGTCCCCTTGTCCCCTATGTCCCTTTGCTATAACTATTGTTGCACGCTGAATACGCGCAATCTGTTGCTAGTATGATCTTAAATTCTAAGGCTGCAACTAATCGAGGGAATTAATGGCTCGCAACGAGATTGCTGCTCTGCTCGTGGAAGACAACCCAGCTGATATCGTCCTATTGATGGAGTTGTTACAAGACAGTGATGGTCAATCTTGGCAGATATCTCATTGCAAGCGGTTGAACGTCGCCCTAGAACAGCTACGGCAAACTGCCTTTGATGTGGTTCTCTTGGATTTATCCCTACCCGATTCTCAGGGGCTAGACACAGTTGTTCAACTTCAGACAGCAGTTCCTCATATTCCCATCGTAGTTTTAACAGGACTGCAAGATAAAAACCTGGCTCGACAAGCGGTGGCACAGGGAGCGCAGGACTATCTAGTTAAAGGACAGCTATCACCTGAATTGCTGGTAAAAACGGTTGAGTATGCGATCGAGCGATCGCAGATTCTCAGAAAACTTCAGGATCGAACGCAGGAATTAGTAACAATCAATGAGACTCTTCGACAACGGGAACGGGAGTTTAGGACGTTAGTAGAAAATACACCTGACATTATTACTCGGTACGATCGCCAATTTCGCTGCCTGTACACTAATCCTGCTAGTACCGACCATTTGGGGATTCCCACAAGTTACTCAGGGAAAACACTGTTTGATTTGGGATATCCCCAAGAAATGACTCAGTTTCTCGAAACTGCTCTGGATAGGGTATTTACAACTGGACAGATCGAAATTGATGAATGGAGAGTGAGATATCAGGATGAGTGGAAAACCTATCAAACTTATGTGGTTCCAGAGTTTGGCGCAGATGGTTCAATCGAAACTGTTTTAACGATCGCCCGTGATATTACTCAACTACGACAAACAGAAATCGCCTTTGCCGAAGCCCAAACAGCGAACCGGATGAAAGATGAATTTTTGGCACTGCTCTCCCATGAACTGAGAACTCCCCTCAACCCAATTTTAGGATGGGTCAAATTGCTCCGAACTCGCTCATTTTCAGTCGAGCAAACTCAAACTGCCTTAGAAACGATCGAACGAAATGCTCAACGTCAAGCACAACTAGTGGAAGACTTGCTGGATCTGTCGCAAATGATTCGCGGGCAACTCAAGCTGACTCTGGCTCCAGTTTGGTTGAGCGAGCCAATTCAAGCAGCGATCGAAACTGTTAGACTCGCAGCAATAGCCAAGAATATTGAAATTGAAACCAAGCTTGACCCAGAGGTGGGGTATGTCAGGGGTGACAACGTTCGGCTCCAACAACTAATCTGGAATTTACTGACAAATGCCGTTAAATTTACTCCTAACGGTGGCAAAATTATGGTTCAACTACAGCAAATCGATCGTGATGCTCAAATTACGATCGAGGATACTGGCAAAGGAATTAAGCCAGATTTTCTTCCCTTCGTATTCGATCGATTTCGCCAAGAGGATAGTTCTTCAACCAGACAATTTGGCGGTTTAGGATTGGGACTGGCATTAGTTCAACAACTAGTGGAAGCTCATGGTGGAACCATTACTGCCCAAAGTCCTGGTGAAGGACAAGGCGCTACATTTACTGTTCGGTTGCCGTTACTGTCAACACCTCAAGCTGAAACCCCCGATTTATCAAATAGCAACCAAACCTTAGATTTACAAAACACAAGGATACTTCTGGTTGAAGATGAGCTTGATTCGCAAGAACTGATGGCTTGGATATTAAAGCAAGCGGGTGCCACACTGGTAACTGTTACCTCTGCTAATGCAGCCCTGAAAGCCTTGTCCCAAAATTCCTTTGATGTTCTGGTCAGTGATATTGGCTTACCTGATATGGATGGGTATAGTTTATTGCAGCAGGTTCGTCAGCTGGCATCGGCTCAAGCACTCCCCGCGATCGCACTTACCGCATTCGCGGGGGAAATAAATCGACAAACAGCCCTAGCATCGGGATATCAGCAGCATTTAGGTAAACCGATCGAACCAAATGCCTTGGTTTGTGCAATTGCAGAACTGATCGATCGAGAAAGGCAGGGAGGCAGGGGAGCAGAGGGGATAAGTAGCTTGAATAGAATCATGGCAAATATCGAGAACTTCTTACTCTCAAAACACATAGACCTGCTGAATAAAATTGTGGCAGTGTCAATCGAAGAGTTGACTACTCTTCATCAGTCCCTTGAATGGGAAATAGCTGAACGCCAAAAAGCGGAGCAGGCATTACAGGAAAGTGAGAGGCGTTTTCACGCTCTAGTAGATGCCATGTTTGAAGGTATTGTCATTCAAGAAAATGGCAAGATTATTGATGCAAACCCAGGATTTGCCAGAATGTTTGGCTATTCTCCAGAAGAAGTTATTGGTAAATGTGCCGTTGACTTTCTTACCCCTGAATCTGTGGAAATAGTTCTGCGTCATATTGAAAACCAATACGAACTGCCGTATGAGGTAACTGGTGTCAAGAAGGATGGCACTTTCATTGACTTGGAGGTGGTTGGTAAGCAGAGCGTTTATCAGGGGCGAAGCGTGCGAGTCTCGGCGGCACGAGATATTTCTCAATGTAAACAGGCAGAAATAGCCTTACGGAACCAGCAAAGCCAAATTCAGCGACAACTTGCTGAAATCGAAACTATCTACAACTCTGCCCCGATTGGGTTGAATGTTTTGGATACTGAACTTCGCTTTGTGCGAATTAATCAACGATTGGCAGAAATCAATGGGCTCCCGGTTGAGGCACATATCGGTCGGACAATCCGTGAGTTATTACCTGATTTGGCTGATACTGCTGAACAACTGTTGCGACCGATTTTAGAAACGGGAGAACCTCTCCTCAATGTGGAAATCACTGGAGAAACTCCGGCGCAACCGGGGGTAAAGAGAACTTGGTTAGAGAGTTTTTTGCCTTTAAGGGATGGCGATATGCCTGACGGGAAGGGAAGCGACCGCATCATTGGCATTAGTACCGTTTGTGAGGAGATTACCGATCGCAAACGCGCCGAAGCAGAATTACGAGAACGAGAACGCCTGTTTTCCACGCTGGCAGAGGCTTTGCCCGTAGCTATTTTTCGATTTGATGCTGATAGTAACTGTATTTATATCAACAACTACTGGACTAACATGACGGGTAGGACAGTAGAATCCGTAAAGGATTTGGGTTGGGTGGAAACCTTGCACCCGGAGGATCGCGATCGTCTGGTTGATGCGTGGCTGGAATGGAGCCAGAATCCTCGGCAACGAGGACTTTATCAAAATGAAGGCAGACTTATCCATTTGAATGGGAAGGTCGTTTGGTACTACATTCGGGCACTCGCGGAAGTGGACGCTAACGGTGAAATCGTTGGTTACATTGGAGTCTTAACCGATATTACCGCTCGCCAAGCCGCGCTAATAGAACGCAAGCAAGCTGAAGCCACGCTGCAAGAAAGAGAATCTCTCCTGCGCTTATTTGCTCAGTGTGCTCCTGCTGGCATCGCCATGTTCGATCGAGATATGCGTTATCTGATGACAAGCCAACGCTGGGCAGATGACTATCATCTTGGTTCGTTGGAATCGCTAATTGGACGATCGCACTACGAAATCTTTCCCGAAATCCCAGAACGGTGGCTACAGATTCATCAACGCTGTTTAGCTGGGGCGATCCAAACCTGTGAAGAAGATTTATTTGTGCGGGCAGATGGCAGCCAGCAATGGATACGCTGGGAAGTTCATCCCTGGCATACCGCAACGGGTGAGATTGGCGGCATTATTATATTTGCCGAAGATATCACTGTTCGCAAACAGGCAGAGGCATCGATTCTGCAATTGAATCAGGAATACCAGCAGAAAGTGACCGAATTGCAAACTCTGCTGGATGTAATTCCGATCGGCATTGGCATTGCAGAAGATCCAGAGTGTCGCCTCATTCGGGTCAATCCAGCGTTTGCCGAGGCGTTGGGTATCCCACCCACCATCAATGCTTCTCTTAGTGCGCCGGAAGAAGAACGCCCTACTAACTTCAAGGTCTACCAGAATGGGCGGGAAATGGCAACCGAAGAATTACCTTTGCAATACTCAGCAAAACATGGAGTTGAAGTTCGAGATTTAGAAGTCGAGGTTGTTTGGCAGGATGGCACAACAGTGACGCTGTTAGAATATGCTGCTCCGTTATTCGATGAATACGGACAGCCGAGAGGCAGTATTGGCGCATTTCTGAATATCACCGAGCGCAAACAAGCAGAGCAAGCACTGCGGACGGCAAGAGATGAGTTAGAACGTCAAGTCCAAGAGCGTACCAGGGAACTGCGGGAAGCGAATGAGATGCTGCAACAACGGGAGCGGGAATTTCGGACGTTGGTGGAAAATACGCCTGATGTGATTACTCGGCACGATCGCCAATACCGCTATCTCTATATCAATCCAGCTAGAATCCGACTCGCTAACTTTCCCCTTGAGTTTTACTTGGGTAAAAAGCCGTCTGAGTTGGGCTATCCTGAAGAGTTGACTCAATTCTGGGAGGCTTCCCTGGAGAGCGTGTTTGTCACGGGGGAAATGCGGAGCGATGAATTCACTATAATGACTTTGAATGAACCCAGGAGATACGAGGTCAAAGTCGTTCCCGAACGAGATGCTAACAATTCGATCGTTTCGGTAATGACGATCGGACGGGACATTACCCAACTAAAACAAGCTGAAGAGTCGGCGCGAAAACTAGCAGAAGAGTTACAACGCTCTAATCAGGAGCTAGAACAGTTCGCATATATCGCTTCCCATGACTTACAGGAACCGTTAAGGGCAATTACCAGTTTTACCCAAATGTTGGCAAAGCGGTATCAAGGCCAACTCGATGCCAAAGCTGATACTTACATCGAGTTTATTGTGGATGGCGCAACTCGGATGCAGCAATTAATTAGAGATTTGCTTACCTACTCCAGAACAGGTCGTTATGAACTGAAACTGCAACCTGTTGATTTTAATACTGTATTGGAGCGAGTGCAGAAAGATTTACAGGTGGCGATCGGCGAAAATGGAGCGATCGTCACCGCAGATTCTTTGCCAACCATTACAGCCGATCCTAACCAAATGGCAAATCTACTACAAAATCTAATTGGTAATTCCTTAAAGTACCGAACTGAAGCAGAACCAAGGATTCACATCTCGGCAAAAATGATTACAGTAGAAGCAAGTAGTACTTCGGATCGAGATGTCTCTCCACCCTTGACAACTCCAGTCAGGGAATGGCTGTTTTCCATCCAGGATAATGGCATTGGTATCGAACCCCAGTATGCCGATCGAATTTTTGGTATCTTTCAACGTCTGCATACCAGTGATGAATATTCTGGCACAGGCTTGGGGTTAGCAATTTGTAAGAAGATAATTGAACGGCACGAAGGACGAATTTGGGTTGAGTCTCAACTGGGGGAGGGAGCAACCTTCTTCTTTACCATCCCGATTTCTATGAGGGTTCAAAATGAAAATCCACGCCAGATTACTGACAATTCTACTAGTTGAAGATTCTAAAAGCGACGCAGTTCTGATTCAGGAAACTTTAAGCGAAAGTAAGTTTTTGAACGAATTGCATCTGGTTCGAGATGGAGTGGAAGCGACTGATTTCCTTTATAAAAGAGGAAAGTATGCAAACGCTCCCCGTCCTGACTTGATCTTGCTAGATTTGAATTTACCGAAGAAAAATGGTCGAGAGCTACTAGCCCAAATCAAGGCAGATGAGAAATTGAAGACCATCCCCGTTGTCATTCTCACCACTTCCTCGAATGAAGCTGATATCTTGAAAAGTTATCAACTTCATGTCAATTGCTACCTGGTCAAACCCGTTGGTTTGGAACAGTTTGTTGAGGTGGTTAAGTCAATTGAGAACTTTTGGCTTGCCTTTGTGGAACTTCCTCCTGAATAGATTTCATCTCTTCCGAAGATTTCGTGCGAACTATAGCAACCGCCAAAGCGGTTAAGCCATTCTTAATTGCCCAAACCATTGATTTTGTTGGCTTCCACCTTCTGCTTTCTGCCTTCTGCTATACCTCCTTACTGAGAAGAATTATGAATATTTAATTTATTAGTAAAAAATATATAATTTAAATAACAGTAAAAAATTAATATAAAATTGCCTGTCGATAAATTAAAGAGTTTTTTGCGACCTCAATCGTAAGTACAGCAATTAATCTAATGTATGAGTGATGAAGCGATCGCCGTCTTGTTGGTAGAAGACAACCTTGCAGATGTTGCATTGTTGATGGAACTATTGCAAGATAGCGAAGCTGAATCCTGGCAAGTGACTCACGTTAAACGCCTGAGCCTTGCACTAGAACACTTGCATCAAACTGAATTCGACGTGATTCTCCTTGACCTTTCATTACCTGATTCTCAAGGACTTGATACAGTTGCTCGGCTTCAAGCGACGGTTCCTCACCTCCCGATTGTAGTGCTAACGGGGTTGGAGGATAAGACGGTTGCCCGACAAGCGGTGGCTCAAGGAGCACAAGATTACCTCGTTAAAGGACAGCTTTCCGCAGAAATGTTGCTGAAAACAGTGAACTATGCGATCGAGCGGACACATATCCTCAGAAGGCTTCAGGAGAGCGAACATCGTTTTCGCGCAATTTTTAATCAAACCTTTCAGTTCATGGGTTTACTAAGTCCTGAAGGTGTGGTTTTAGACATCAACCAAGTCACTAGAGAGGTGATTGATTTTCCCAATGAAGCTATCATTAACAAGCTAATTTGGGAAGCACCATGTTGGCAGCCCGAGCAATCACAGTCTTGGTTAAAACAAGCTGTTCTGAGAGCTGCTCAAGGTGAGGTTTTGCGCTCAGAACTTCAGGCTTGCACAGCTAAAGGCAGTTTATGGTGGTTGGATATCTCCATCAAACCCCTAAGAAATGAAAATGGCAGTATCACTTTGCTGATAGTCGAAGGGCGAGAAATTAGCAAACTAAAGCGAGCAGAGGCAGAAATTCGCTGCTCGCTTGAGAAAGAAAGAGAAGTGAATCAGATGAAGAACGGCTTTATCTCGATGCTTTCCCATGAGTTTCGCAACCCTATATCATCGATCAGCTATGCGATCGATTTTTTAAAAGATTGCGATCCGATAGGAAAGCAGAAGGAACAATGTTTTGAGCAAATGGGTAATTCGATCGATCAAGCACTTCACTTGCTAGATGAAATTCTCCTACTAGGACGTACTGAATCTGGGCGGATTGAAGTTGATTATACTGTTATTCAATTAAAAGAATTTTGCAGTGAAATTGTACAAGTTTTTCAGCTTACTCAAGGAAAATCCCACCAAATAGTTTTTTCTATTGAAGGTGATGATTCTACTCAAGCGAGAATGGATGGTTCCTTAGTGAAGCATATTCTAGACAATTTACTGTCAAACTCTATCAAGTATTCTCCCAAAGGAAGTATGATTCGTTTTACTTTGGTCTGTCAAGATAATCAGGCTAAGTTCTGTATTCAAGATCGAGGAATAGGCATTCCTGCCAAGGATCGATCGAAACTGTTTGAGCCTTTTCACAGAGCAGGAAATGTCTGCAACATTCAAGGAACAGGGTTAGGTTTAGCGATTGTTAAACGATGCGTAGACCTGCAAAATGGACAAATTCATGTAGAAAGCCAGGAAGGTACTGGAACTACTTTTACAGTTATCCTGCCATTCAAATGAATAAGTTGATGGGGAGATGGGGAGATGGGGGTAGCAACAGTGGCAAAATATCTACCTAAGAATTACAAACTTAACCGAGCAGTATTGAATTGAATCTTTACTTCCCGAACATGAATATGGATCTAAAAACTAAAGGAATACTGGCTTATTTGGCGATCGCGTTTGTCCCTGCTTGGATTTGGTGGACTATTGTCTGGCTAGTCGGAATTTCTGGTACTAATCCTGCCTTTCAAGCAGCTGTCTTACCGGGAGCATTTGCTCCTGCATTAGCTTGCTTTATAGTTCGCAAATGGGTGACAAAAGAAGGTTTTAGCGATGCCGGACTAAAACTCAATTTAAGAAATAATTGGGGATATTATTTATTTGCTTGGCTATTACCATTAGGAGTAACAGCCGTAATTATTGCTTTAGCAATTGTCTTCAACTTAAGTCAACCAGATTTTACTTTGCAGAACTTTTTTACTACCCTAAATTTACCAGAGGGAAATCCAAAAACTTCTAGCAATATCTTATTTTTCCTGATTCCTACTCTATTGATTCAAGCAATTATAATCGCCACACCTATTGTGTGGGGAGAAGAATTTGGCTGGCGTAGCTATTTACAAATTCGATTACTACCAGAACGTCCGTTAATGGCAGCAATTTCCACAGGATTAATTTGGGGAATATGGCATTATCCACTAATTTTCATGGGCTACGAACGATATGAAAATCAATTTTTGGGGCTACTAATTTTTACGGGATTCACAATATTGCTATCGATTATTTTGGGTTGGTTAAGGTTAAAAACCGGAAGTATTTGGGCTGCTAGCGTAGGTCATGGAGCCACAAATGCTATTGGTGGTTCAGTAACATTAATGCTATTTTCTGGAAGCAACAATTGGTTGTGGGTTGGCTACAATGGTATCTTGGCTTGGATTCCTTTAGGCATAGTTTGTGTCTGGATTATTCTTAAGGAATGGGGACGAAGAGGTGGGGAGGTGGGGAG
>NZ_JADEWG010000207.1 GCF_015207735.1 [Phormidium] sp. LEGE 05292 | reverse complement strand
GACTGGGGACTGGGGACTGGGGATTAGGAAGAATGTCTCCTCCTGTGTTCCCCTGCTCCTCTGCTCCTCTGTTTCTTAAGAAGGGATTGGGAATGAATTTTTGAGCAGTTAGCTCTGGTTGATTGAGGTATTCTTTTGCTAGACCATCACCTCCAATGTAGAGTTCTCCTGATACACCAACGCCCACAGGCTGTAGTTGGGGATCTAATAAATAGATTTGTGTATTGGAAATTGGCTGCCCGATGGGAATAGTTGTAGCGTCTTGGCTTACTTCTTGCACTAAATACCAGGAACTAAATGTGGTATTCTCTGTTGGCCCATAAACGTGCAGTAATCGCTGTGGCGCACCATTTTCCAGTACTTCTTTCACCCATTTAGGATCGACAGCTTCGCCTCCAAATAGGAGATGTCTTAGTGAATTGAAAGCATCTGGGACTTCCTGAGCAATTTGATTGAACAAGGCAGTCGTTAGGAATAATACGCTGATTTTATGCGATCGCATAAAGGCAGCAAACTCTCTGGGCGAAAGAGCTAAATCTTTGCTCACCCCTACCAACCGCGCCCCATTCAATAACGCACCCCAAATCTCGAAAGTTGCAGCGTCAAAGGCATAATTTGAGGCTTGGGCAATAACATCTGTTGGTTCTATGTTGATGTAGTTTGTGTTGATTACCAAGCGATTCACAGCTTGGTGAGTCACAGCTACTCCTTTGGGTTTCCCGGTTGAACCGGAAGTGTATATTACATAAGCGAGATTGTCGGATGTTACTGCTGCTAGGGGGTTTTGCTGGCTGAAGAGAGCGATCGCATCTGCATCAGTATCAAAGCAGACAACACGCGCTTGGTGTTTAGGAATTACATCGGTTAATTTCTGTGTTGTCAATAGCACCGATATCTGAGTGTCTTCTATGATGAAAGCCAAGCGCTCTTTAGGATATTCTGTATCCAAAGGCACATACGCCCCACCTGTTTTAAGAATTGCCAATAACCCAACAACCATAGATACAGAACGTTCGACACAAATACCCACCAGTACACCTGGTTTCACGCCCAGTTTTTGCAGATAATGTGCTAGTTGATTTGCCTGTGCATTTAACTCCTGATAGGTAAGCTTTTGTTCTCCAAATACTACGGCGACTGCATTACTGTTGGGTTCGGCTTGAGCTGCAAACAAATCATGGATACATTGGTCTTTTGGATAATCCGTTTGGGTGGCGTTCCACTCTACTAACAATTGCTGCCTTTCTTGTGCTGTCAGTAGAGGTAATTGGCTGACTGGTTGTTCTAGGTTAGTAACAATCGCCTCTAGCAAATTCTGGAAATGTTTCATCATCCGGGCGATCGTTGCCGCATCAAATAAATCGCTACTGTAATAGCAAAAGCCTTCAAGACCTTCGGCAACTTCCCAGAGGTGAACTTCTAGATCAAACCGCACCGCCTCAAGCCCCCAATCCATTTTCTCGACGCTTAAACCAGGCAAATCCCAAGGATTGGTCGGCGCATTCTGAAGGGCAAACATCACTTGCACTAGTGGGTTACGATCTAGATTTCGCTCCAGCTGCAACTCTTCAACTAACATCTCGAAGGGTAAATCCTGATGGTCATAAGCGTTTTGAGTCACCTGTCGCACCTGCTCTAGCAAAGCTTTCAAGGTCAGTTCTGAGGACAGATCAAACCTTAGTGCCAGAGTATTGACAAAAAAGCCAATTAACCCTTCAATTTCTTTACGGTTGCGATTTGCGATCGGGGAGCCAATGACAAGATCCGTTTGACCGCTATAGCGAGACATTAACACGACAAATCCCGTCAACAGTGTCATAAACAGAGTTGTTCCCGACTTATGGCTCAGTTGTCTAAGCCGAGAAGTCAGTAAGGCATCTAGTTGAAACCGCTCTGTTCCTCCTCGAAAAGTCTGGATAGCTGGGCGGGGGCGGTCTGTAGGCAATTCTAACAAAGGTGGCGCTGCCGCTAACTGTTGTTTCCAGTAACTTAACTGGGGTTCAAGTACCTCAGTTGTCAGCCATTGGCGCTGCCATAAGGTAAAGTCGGCATACTGTACAGATAACTCTGGTAATTCAACTGCGCTACCTGTGGTTATGGCTCGATAATGGGCAGACAATTCGCGGTTCAAAACGCCTATTGACCAACCATCAGCAGCAATATGGTGAATGACTATCAGCAGTACATACTCGTCAGTCGCAACTTGCCACATTTTGACCCGCAACACGGGATCTTTCGCCAGATCGAATGGTTTGTAAGCTTCTTCGATCGCTAGTTGCTCTACTTGTTGCCAGGGATCTGCCACATTTTGTAGATCCACTACTGGTAATGTTATGGCTATATCAGGGGCTATTACCTGTATTGGCTTGTCATGCTTAATTTCAAAACGAGTCCGCAGAACTTCATGCCGCCGCACCATTGCCTCAACCGCTTGTTCCAAAGCTTTGATATTGAGATTTCCCACTAAACGCATGGCGAAAGGCATTGTGTAGGCTCCACTTTCGCCTTCTAAGTGATGGAGAAACCACAGACGCTCTTGCGCCCAAGATAGAGGTATATCTTGTCTTGTGGAAACTGGTAAAATTGCTGGAAGTATCAGACTCGAACCTGTTTTCAGTTCACGTAAGATGACTTCACTTAATTGTGCGATCGTGGGTGACTCAAATAGCGATCGCAACGGCAATGAAATCCCAAAGGCTTCTGGTAAGCGAGAAATTACTTGAGTCGCTATTAGAGAATGCCCACCTAGTTCAAAGAAATTATTATGAATACCTACTTTCTCTAATCGCAGCACTTGCGACCAAATCAGGGCTAATTTTTCCTCAATGGAGTTGCGGGGTGCAACAAATTTATCTGCTATCTCACTGAGTAAATCCGGTGCAGGTAAAGCGCGACGGTTTACCTTACCGCTAGGAGTCAGGGGTAAGGCTTCTAGAATCACAAAAGCACTAGGAACCATGTAATCTGGCAACTTGGCTTTCAGGAATTGCCGCAGTTCGCTGCTTGTCGGTATCACCTCTTTTTGCGGCACTATGTAGGCGACTAACTGCTTTTGTCCTGGGCGATCTTCGCGGACAATAACGCTACATACCTGCACATCGCCATGTTGATTCAGTACTGTTTCAATTTCACCCAATTCGATGCGGAAGCCCCGGATTTTTACTTGATTGTCAATCCGTCCCAGGTATTCGATATTGCCATCGGGTAAATAACGCACCAAATCCCCAGTTTTATATAACCTCTTCCCTTCTGCTTCATCAAAAGGATTGGGAATGAATTTCTCTTGTGTCAACTCAGAACGGTTGAGGTAGCCTCGGGCCAAACAGACACCACCAATGTGCAATTCTCCTGGTATACCGACGGGTACAGGCTGTAAGAACCTGTCCAAAATGTAAATCTGCGTGTTCGCAATGGGTCGCCCAATGGGAGGAAGTAGCGGCCAATTCTCTACTGAATTAGTCAAAGTAAAAGTAGTTACAACATGACTTTCTGATGGCCCGTAATGATTGTGCAAAGTACAATCAGTTAGTTTGTTGAACCACCCAGAAATAGCGGGGGTAATCTGCAATTGTTCGCCAGCAGTAATAATTTCCCGCAGATGACTATTAACTAATTCACTACCAACAGCGACTTCAGCTAATTGCTGTAAGGCAACAAAGGGAACAAATAACCTCTCAACAGCTTTTTCTTGAAGAAAACCTAACAAAGCTAAAGGATCTCGTCTTAGTTCTTCCGTAATTAAGAATAATGTGCCTCCCGAATACCAAGTAAAAAACATTTCTTGGAAGGAGACATCAAAACTAATAGGAGCAAATTGCAGCGTTTTTGCCCCGCCAGAAATTGGATTATTTTGCAGTTGCCACAGAATCAAATTGTTCAGGGCAAGCTGATTCATAGCTACACCTTTAGGTTGTCCTGTAGAACCAGAGGTGTAAATTACATAAGCTAAGTTAGTTGGTTTTATATTGGTAATTAGACTATCTCGATTCGATCGAGAAATCAATTGCCAATCAGTATCCAAACAAATAAATTCTGCTTGATGATTCTGTAGCCTTTTAAGCAATTTTTGTTGAGTCAACAGGATGGAAACATCTGCATCTTGCAGCATGAAGCTTAAACGCTCTTGGGGATATTCAGGGTCAAGTGGTACATAAGCACCACCAGCTTTTAAGATGCCTAAAATTCCCACTACCATTTCTAGCGATCGTTCTACACAAATACCCACCAATGTATCTGGTTTTACACCCAAGGACTTGAGGTAGTGCGCCAACTGATTAGCACGGTAGTTTAATTCGCGGTATGTAAGTTGTTGATTGTCAAATACAACTGCTACCGCATCTGGGGTACGTTCTACCTGTTCCTCAAATAACTGATAGATACACTTATCCCCAGCGTAATCTGCCTGAGTATTGTTCCACTCTACTAATAATTGCTGTTGCTCAATTGCTGTCAGTAGAGGTAATTCAAAAATAGGCTGCTGTGGATTAGCAACAATACCTTCTAGTAAGGTCATAAAATGCCCTGCCATCCGAGCAATTGTAGCTCGATCGAATAGGTCAGAGTTGTATTCTAAACTGGCACTCAGTCCTTGCTCAGTTTCCGTCATCGACAAAGTTAAATCATATTTAGCTGTCGAGTTTTCTATTTCTAGACGAGTTAAAGATAAACCAGGTAATTCCAATTTTCCAAGCGGCGTATTCTGCAAAATAAACATTACCTGAAACAAGGGAGAGTAGCTGAGGTTTCTTTCTGGCTGTAAAGCTTCTACTACTTTCTCAAATGGCACATCTTGGTGAGAGTAGGCATTCAAAGCTACTTGACGTACTCTTTGCAGTAACTCCCAAAAGCTGGGGTTTCCAGAAACATCGGTACCTAACACCAAAATGTTGACAAAAAAGCCGATGAGAGATTCTATTTCATCGCGGTTGCGGTTGGCTATTGGGGAACCGACGAGTATATCTTGTTGATTGCTGTAGCGTGATAATAGGATAACAAAGCCAGTCAGCAAAGTCATAAATAAAGTTGCGTCTGACTTTTCACTGAGGCTTTTGAGCTTTTGAGTTAGGTTGTAATCTAACTGAAAGTGTTGAGTTTTGCCGCGATTTGTTGGTATGGGTGGGCGCACTCGGTCTGTAGGCAGTTCCAGCAAAGGAGGCGATCCTGCTAATTGTTGCTTCCAATAGTTCAGCTGAGTGTCCATGACTTGACTTTGCAACCACTGTTTCTGCCAAACAGCAAAGTCTGCGTACTGGATAGGCAGTTCAGGTAGGGGAGAGGGCTTGCCAATGGAAAAAGCTGCGTACAAGGCTGTAAGTTCACGCCACAAAATACCTTCAGACCAACCATCAAAGGCAATGTGATGGACGCTCAGGAGTAACACATATTCATTCTCACTTAGCTGCAATAAGGAAGAACGTAACAGCGATCCTTGTGCTAGATCGAAGGGTTGTTGAACTTCTTTTTTGACCAGTTGTAAAACTTGAGTTTCTCTTTCTTTTTCAGGAAGTTCCTGAAGATTCACTATAGGTAAGGTCAATTTGAGGCTGGGAGCAATTACCTGAACAGGCTTGTTTTGGGCAACTACAAACGTAGTCCGCAATGCTTCGTGGCGTTGGATGATTTGATTGAGGCTATCTTCTAATGCAGTAATGTTTAACAAACCCTGAAGCCGAAAAGCAAAGGAAACATTATAAGTAGAGCTATCTGATTGCAACTCGTAAAGGAACCATAATCTTTCTTGCGAAAAAGACAAAGGCAAGTGTTTATTTCGAGATACAGGTACTAAAGCTGGAGCTTGATTTTGTACTTCGAGAATGCTTGCGATCGCTTGCCAGATATCTTGTCCTGTTTTTACTGATTTGTTTGGTTCTAGGGGATTTTTTTGTGCAGAGTTGGTCATTGTAGTTTTATTGCTTCAGGGTTTCAGGTATATACTGGAGTTTCTAAAAATGATTAGCGTTGCTTTTCATCGATCAGCTTGACAATACTTGCTACACTTTGAAAATTTTCTGCATTAATATCAGTAGCTACAAATTTAATCCCAAAAGTATTTTGTAGTTTTAGCACAAGTGTCATGGCATTGACAGAATCTAGCCCGATGCTAAAAAGATTGCTAGAGTCTGATAAATCTTCACTAGTTATATTTGGTAAAACACTTAAAACAACATTCTTAGTTTTTTGTTCAATTAAATCAATACTTTTCATAATTTTATCTGTCCTGACAAGTTTTCAATTAAATTTTTTCTTAACACTTTTCCTAATGTACTTTTGGGAATTTCATCACGAACTTCGATAAATTTTGGGACTTTAAAATCAGCTAACTTGCTCCTACAGTAAGATAAAATATCTTTTTCATCACAAATGTTGCGATTTTGAGGTACAATAACCGCCTTAATAACTTCTCCTGCATACAAACCTTTGATACCAACAACAACAGCTTCTTTAACTTGATGATGCGTCATCAAGATATTTTCTATTTCTAGTGGATCGACTTTGTTACCGCCTGTATCAATGAAAATTTGTTTTCTACCAGTAATGTAAATGCGTCCGGCTTCATCTTTCTTACCTAAATCACCCGTGAAAAATGACCCGTCTTTAAATACTTGTTGATTTAGTTCTGGTTTATTACTATATCCTTGCGTCAGTGCTTCGCTTTTGATGACTATCTCACCAATACTTCCAGTTGGAAATTCTTTACCTGCATCATCAATAATCTTAATTTCAATATTCTTTAAAGGACATCCTACAGAATCGTAGGTGTTTTTTAGGTCTTCATCTAGATTAATTGCTACAGAACCTGCTTCTGTGCAACCGTATAGTTGTCTTACAGGAATACCAAATCTTTGAAGAAATTTATCAAAAATTTCTTTTGATAAAAAATTACCAGCAGAAAAGCATAGTCTTAGCGTAGAAACATCAAACTGAGCGTCATTTGGTGTTTCTGCTAGAGTATTAAAAATATAAGGAACAGCAGGTAAGATACTAATTTTTTCTTTTTCTATAAGTTCTAATACCCTGAAACATCTAAAAGCAAATGGTACTTCAATTGCTTTTCCTTGATGTGAAACTTGTTCTAAAATTACCAGAGTTGCACCATTACAAGTAGCTGCTAGTAAGCAATTTCCTAAGCCATGTGCGTGATAAAGTGGCACTACACATAAAATATTATCTGTTGTAGTTATGTTAGTAGTTTCAGTAAAGTTTTTAAATTCGTGATATAAATTATTTTGAGTTCTACAAACTCTCTTAGGTTTGCCTGTAGAACCAGAGGAATATTGATAAAGTACATCACCTGTAAAAGTAGAGGTACTTTCCGTAATTATTAAGTTATCTAGTTCTTTGGTAAGTAAATCTGTATCATCAAGAACAATTAACTCTATTTTTTTATCTATTTTTGAAAGGATTCTACGACTAATTTCTGCCCCATCATTATTAGTAACAATTGCACTAGCATTGCTGTCGGTGATATAGTAGTTAAGTTCATTTTCTTTGAGAAGGGGATTGATTGGCAAAGCTATAGCATTTAATTTGGCAGTCGCGTAAAAGGCGATCGCAAATTCTGGACTGTTAGGCAAAATCAACGCTACGCAGCCACCTTGTGCAATACCTATTTTGCTTAAATGAATACTTAAATCTGTTATGTAAGTATATAGTTCTTGATAGCTAATTCTTAATTTATCGTAGGCGATCGCAGTCTTATGAGGGTATTTTTTAACAATTTCGACAAAGCTTTTTTCTAACATTCTCGTTCCTCCTTCAATTTTTTCAAATATACAGGCTTAAGCAAATCCTCTTTATTTAAAAAACAAATCGTTCATTATCTTTAATAAAATAGCTTTCTGGGAACTTTTCCGTAATCATCATTATCGCTTGTCCCCTAGAAAAAACTCGATAAGTCCGAGAAAGCATTTTATCTTCTTTTGACATATTAAAATAATGAAATAATTCTTCAGATGTTTCTATACCAGAATCAATTATTTCTTTAAAAGTTTCAAGTTTATGTTCTAACCAGAGTCTACCTATTGGTTCTTGCGATTCAATTAATCTAGACTTGAATCTAATATCTAGTCTTTCAGGTATAATTATAGATTCAGCATAAATAAAGTTGTTTAAACTTATTTTGCCCCGTAATAAAACTTTTCTATTAATAATTTGAGTATTTACTTTTAAATCTAAAGCAGGAATAGGTTTTGCAATTTCAATAAATTCTTCGGATAGTTTAACTAATTGAATCTTTTCTAATAGATAAGCTTCTAAGATTTCTGTCAATGTTCCATCAGTCGTAAGTAAAATCCTTTGAAAAGAACTTAAATTACGCGGGTCAATGTATTTTGATGTTAAAATTTTAGTCATTTTTCAATTTAGAGTTTATGTGAATATTATTTTAACTAGAAATTTGTATACAATTGGTATATTTACTCCTAGCATCGATACTGATACTAATTTGCAATCAAATATAGTATTTTTCCCTTGCTCTCCCTGCTTGCAAAAAACTCATATTTTTGAACGGAACTTGGTATGAAGCATACGTACTGATCCAGAATATTAATTATTTACAAAACAAATTATACTTTTGAATTTACAAGTTTAATAATTTATTCATTAATTTTTTCCAAACACACAACAGAAAAAATATCTCACTTTTACCGATAATACGCAATGACAGTTAAGATAGTTAAGACAGTTAAGAAAATAATTAAAATATATAACTATAAGACAGTTAAGACAGTTAAGACAGTTAAGCTGACACATACAGATAATTGTTCTTTTTCTAAGGCTGGACAATCATAGAGGAATGGCACTAAGTTAAGCTGCGATCGCCACAGGGGAAAAGTTCAAGGAATTTAGAGTCATACGATATACGGTATATATTTTTTAGCTAATAACTCAAGTTGCTAGGGGTGTGGTCAAAAGTAGTTGGTGGGTGCGATCGCTAATCTTAAGTAGAGGTATTTTTTGAGACAACAACCATTAGAGAATCAAAGGATAGTTAGGCTGAGCAATGCTCAGCCTAACTATCCTTTAGTTTATTGATAATTTTTCTTATTTATCTGCGAAATTTTTCCCCATACTTAAACTGTGCTCCAACCGTCAAAATGT
>NZ_JADEWG010000206.1 GCF_015207735.1 [Phormidium] sp. LEGE 05292 | reverse complement strand
CCACTGCCACCAAAATCCAGAGTTAGCGTTATTTCGGGATAGGCTAGCTTTGTTAATCTGCCCATTGCATCTGTTCTCGATTAGTTGATTTTTAAGAATTGATTTCAACTTATCAAGCTATTCAATACTAATTGATATGCCAAAAGTGATTTTTTCTCCTATCGCTTTTGACGTAAATGTAATCGGAGGGAAATAGTAGGGATGTAGTAGGGATAATGCTGTTTTTGGCTATCTTTTTACCCGGATTTTCCCTACCATTTCCCTTCACCAGATTGCCCTTGTTTCCCCTCTCCAACACGGAGCAAGCAGTGGCGGTATCCGTATTTATATGTCAAGAGAATAATTAGTTGCCGCCACCGCTTGTTGGGGGGCTACCCCCAAACCCCCGCACTTATTTCTCAAGTATTCCCACACTTCGGTAACTTCTTGAAAGATTGAATGTTTAAAAAACAGAATTAGCCAGCATTGAACTGCTGTAATATTCCAGCAAATACAAATTTTATGTCAATAGCGATAGAGGGTGTGCATCGCTTTGGAAAGATGAAACAACTATGGAGTTACTGATTTTCTAAAAGAAAACAACATTAACAATCGCTATGCTCAAATCGTTAAATCCTAACTCCATTTGGATACACCAACTGCATTATCAAAATTACACTTTGAGAATCACAGGTTCCCCTAACAGCCAAAAATGGTTAACCTGTGATGTCAGGCGTTTGTTACTACCCTCAATTCGCCGCACCGGACAGTACAGCATTTCCCCACCAGATGAAGCATGGCAAATGCTGATGACCTTGCTCGAAAATCGAGTCACCGAACTTCAAGGACAATTAGAAACAGTAGAAGCAGAACTTGATAAAACTACTTCCAATTTACAGACAGCTACATCAATTCCTGATGATTATCGAAGACTGAAGCGCAAGTTCTTAGAAGACTCATATCTGTTTTTTGCTCGCATAGCCACTAACTGTTCGGCGATTGCTTCCGAAGACTTGACTGCTATTTGTAATTCGCCAATGTGTGCTTTTATTGCCCAGCACTTAGACGAACAAGTGGCACTTGCTGCATTCCAGGAACCAGATTTTCCATTTGAGCAGCTAATCAATTTGTTGTTAAATTGCAGTCCCTACCTACTTCGGAATTACTACTACAAACATTCATGGTTAAAAAACGAAGCTCAGTGGCAAGAATTCTGCCACAGTTATCGCGCAAATATTGTTGCTAAGACCAAGGCTAACCACTGTTCCATATAGAGTACTACCATGCCAACTAAATCAAAGCAACGTACAGTCCGCTTCGAGATGTTGCTGACAAAAGAAGAAAATCAAACCTGGGAAATGCTTGCCGAACAAGCTGGAATCAGCAAAGCCGAACTCGTTAGACGAAGGATGGCTCTTTGTCGCATTCAAACTATACCAGAAGCCAACTGGCAGTGTTACTGGCAACTATTGAAAATTGGCACCAATATCAACCAAATTGCTAAAGCCCAAAATACAGCACTAGCAGATGGCACCATCCCACCACCCATCGACCCCATCCCTTTTGAGCAACTACTCAGACAAATCAACAAGTTGCGACTGCACTTGATTCTAGGTGCAAACGACGACCCAGATGAAGATGGTTCTTTAGAAGAAACAGATGATTGGGAAAATCGGTAAAGGTAAGGGGTTTGCTGGACTTACCAAATATATTCTAGAAAAAGAAGCAGCCGAATTGCTTTGCACCAACTTAGCAGGAGAAACACCACAAGACTTCTACAGACAATTATCTGCAACGCGACAACTTAACCACAGAGTTCAATCACCCGTGTCGCACATTAGCATTAGCTTTGCCCCAGGTGAAAAACCGGACAATGCTACTTTAGAGCAAATTGTCGCAGGTACGCTTACAGGCATGGGACTGGAAAATAACCTCTACTTTGCTGCTACTCATGCCGATCGCAATCACTTTCACTTACATATTGCCGCATCGCGCATCACTTTAGAAGGAAAGTGCGTCTCCGACTGGTGGGACAAACGGCGATTAGAAAAGGTACTCAGAGGTTTAGAAAAGCAATTTGATTTAACGCCTGTCCCCTGTTCTTGGGAAGTCAACCGTGCTGCACCTTCAACCGGACAAAAGCGCCGGATGATGCGAGAACAGGAACAGGATACACCAGCACAACCTGCGGTAATTGACCAGCTTCAGGATGCTATAGAAGAAGCAATTGCACTTCCTGACCAAAACTTTACCAGTTACGTACAAGCATTAGAAGCTAGAGGCATAACAGTTGGGGCAAAAGTTACAAGAGAAGGTGTAGTAGATGGACTGCGTTATGAGATGTCTGGCATAAGATTTGCTGCTAGTAAACTCGGTCATGCCCAAAAACCAACCATCCCCGGATTGCAAAAACAAGGCATCAGTTTTGAATTAGAAACAGATGCTCCTACCTTAGCTCGAATCGCATACAGCAATCAGCGAAAAGACCGTCGTTCGCCAGAAACGATTGAGAAGTTAATTAAAGCTAACCCAGCCAATAGAAATTTATTAATTCCCGGTCATCATCGTAACCAACAAAGCAAGCTAAATAGCTCATTCATTGCCACACTAGAACCAGATTACAACCTTGTTCTCGATGACTTAGAACCTCTGTTGATTACTGATACTCCATCCGCATCAACAGCAACCGGGTATGCAGCCAATAGAGAGGATTGGGAAAAGCGTCTGCTCTCAGCAGCTAGGCAACAGTTAGTTTCGGCTAATATCAGCAATCATCCAGACTTTGAAGTAGCAGCCATTAGCCAATGCCGCTATACTATCCATCACTTGCCTACGCAAATGTTAGTAATTTCTGATACAAGCTTTAATCAACTGCATATAAGATATGCTGCTCGTCAAGGAGAAAAAGCGAAAATTAATAATTTTAGTGATATGGAGAAAAGTTATTGGGCGAATCTTGAAGTGAACTCTAGCCAGTCAATTTTACAGGGGAATCATCAATTAGAACTGTAAATGCTAATTATTGCCGCAGCTTTTGAGGTAATTTTCTAATAAACTTTGCCCGTCCTCGGTGAAAATGTTGCCTTTACGGGTTTGATTTAGTTCTTTCCAGAATTGGGCTGCTAATTGGGCGGGAACCATTAAACTTTCTTGACGATTTGGCAGTATGATTTCATCGGGAATTATGCCTTGACTTCTGATAAATGACTTAGCTATCTGAAAGTTGACTTTAACAGCTACAGCCATTTGCCTATATGTAATTACAACTTCTCCATTCTGCAATTTATAGACAATAAGCCGCAGGAATTTACCTTTCAGCTTGATGCGCTCAATCACTCTTAATAGCTGTTTTTTCTGAGTGGTTTCTTGGTTTATCATAACTCTCCTAATTGATTATTAAAACAATTTATTCAACGAATCATGGTTATTAATTTTCAACAGCATCTACTAGCCACACTACAAACCTAAAATGTACTCGGTCTAGTATGTCCAGTTGCTAATTAACTAATAGTTCATGATTTCAATACTAATTATTTGCTAAATTTTCACAATTTTTCTAAACCTATAAGCAGATTTTTGACCAATACAAATAATTTTGTATTCTTCATAATACCTTTATTTAATTAGTAATTGATGTAAGTGCTTTTACTGAAAATATTTTTTATTTTAAGTTAGTAAATTAACAATTTTACTATGTTGATAGTAGAGGACAAAAAGCATCTACCTTTAGAATTAATTCTTAGGGCATAGATTAGTTATGGAGTATGATGATGGACTTAAATCAGTACGATTATTTTTTGGTGCTTGATTTGGAAGCCACCTGTTGTAACGAAGGAAGCATTAAACGGCAATATATGGAAATCATCGAAATTGGAGCCGTTATGGTGGAAGCACCAACCTTGAGGATTATTGATGAGTTTCAAACCTTTGTAAAACCTGTGCGCTATCCTGTTCTTACAGCTTTCTGTAAAGCTCTCACCTCAATCACTCAAGCGCAGGTTGAACAAGCACCGGGATATGTGGAAGCCATTGCACTTTTGCAAAAATGGTTATCAAACTACCAAAATGCCGTCTTTGGCTCTTGGGGAGACTACGATTACAATCAGTTCAAACAAGACAGCAAGTTTCACAAGGTTCCTTTTCCCATTAGCTATCCTCACGTCAACCTCAAGAAGTTGTTCAGTAGTACCCAAGGTTTATCCCAAAGATATGGCATGGCAGAAGCACTGGAACTAGTAGGGATGGAACTAGAAGGAACGCATCATCGAGGTATTGATGATGCCAGAAATATCGCCAAACTATTGCCTTTTATTTTAGGTAAACAACAGATTTCGGCAGTGATGGATGAGTAATGCCTTTTTGTTATTTCACTGGGGCTGGGATTTCTTTTTCGGGTTAAACACTTTTTCAATGGCTCGATCTAATGAATCAATAAATTCTATAGGATATTTAGATACAGGAGTTTTTCTTCCCGATACTCTGGGAGGTTGAGAGCCATATTCTTCTTTGTAAGATTCATCAGCAAAACTTTGAATCAGTTGCAGTTGTTCGGGAAGAGCTTTGTATCCTAATTCTTTGGCTCGTTCGGCTACTGTGAAAACTTTTTTGGTTTTAGTTGAACTATTGCTTTTATTGGTGGGTGATTCATCTTGAGTTGCTATAGCTGCACCATCCTTGCTATCAGCTTGGTCAACCGAATTAGCAGCATTGCGAAAATATTCTTCTAATTTAGGAATAACTGAACGATACCACTTGACTTGGGAACCTTGCCATTTGTTAGTGGTAGAGGTTGCCAATATAGCAGTGCCATAATTGCTTCCAGTTTCTGTGATTAGCCAAATTCTTTTTTCAGCATTTCTTTCTTGATAACCTAATGCTACTAATGCTTGATTTACTTGCTCGGCTTTGATGTTTGCATTTAAGCTTTCTTTGAGTACTTGGGCTAGTTCAGTTGCACCCATCCCTACTTCTGGTACGGGTGAAGTAGCACCAATAAGTTGTTTGGCTAGTTCGGCTACTTCTCGCAGTTCTGGGTACATAGCTGCCAAGGCATTAAATTTGAATTGGGCAATAGCAGCAGCACTAAGTCCGGTATTATCTAACCAATTAGATAATTGGTCAATCGTCGCCATAGCAGTTGTAATTTGTTCAGCAGAAGGCATGGGCTGATTAAAATGAAAAGCTTTCTTTTCATTAGATTAAAACTATTGTGTTGCATGACCAAAATTAATGGGATACAAGCCCTCTTACCGCATCGCGTAAGTTATTTACTGCAATCTGAGAAAGAAATTGCAGTGCATCGAAGAGGTTGGATTTACCAGAGGCGTTTGGCCCTAGTATTACGCTGAAAGGAGATAAGTCCAGCGCAAAGTTCTCGAAGGTTTTGAAACCGTTAATTTCAATTCGGGTTAGCATTTTTTACTCATTGATTCAAAATCTCATCAATTTCTGATAGTTTTTGCTGTAAAATTTGGCGCAACTGGGTCAGTTGTTCGGGACTGGTAGAAGTCATTACTGTTTTCGACAATTTCTCCACTCCCCTAACTACTGTTGTGACTTCTTTTGATTGAGAAGTTTCTGGTTTAACATATTTGGCTTTAATCTGTGCTACTAACTCCCGCGTCTTTGCCACTGTCAATTCTTGTTTAATAACCTGATTGGTGGCAGCAATCCTTTCTTTGGTAGCTTGACGCTCTGATGTCTTCAAAGTTTTAGCTGATATAACTGTTAAAGCTAAAGCGTGTGCTCCTTTTAATCCTTGTTCGCGAATGGCTATTTTTAAATCCTTTGGCAAAGATAGCATTGGCATCAGGTTGGCTTTTACTGATGCTGGATTTAATGCTAAATCCAATAACACTAACAGTATTTTTTCTTCGTTTTGATTCACTTCCAAAGATTGCACGCCTGAGACTTGCGCTTCTGTGGTAGCAGTCACTAGTGCTGTTAGTTGATTAGCTTGGTCAGAACGTTCCAACCTTCGCAACACGGTTGATAGTATAGTTGGAATTTCTCCTGCTTCTATACCTGTTGCAATAGTTAGTTCTTTGATAATCGCCTCGGCTTTATCCAAGGGATTTAGGTCTTCGTGATGAATAAATGTTAACAATGCTTTGCGATGCAAGTCTTCTGGCATCAGTGCCTTGACCGCACGCAATGTTTTCCACCCTAGCAGTTTGGCAGCTGACCAGCGCCGTTGTCCATCCCATAGTAAATAGCGATCGCCTTGTGCTATCACAATAACTGGTGCAATCTGCCCGTCTTTTTCCATACTCCGAGCAATGGTTTGAATGCTTTCGGTAGTTAATGTCTGACGAGGTTGGTATGGATTGGGATCGATCGCCATTACATCTATTTCCAGTTCTCCTTCTTCAGCTAGTAATTGTTTCCTTAATTCTTCGATTTGCTGCTCTAGTTCTGGAGCTTGAGAGCTTCTGAGCGTTTCTATTTCTGCTTGTAATTGGGCAATTTTTTGTGCTTGGTCAGTGGCTTGAATTGCACCAGTAAAACGTTCGCTGATTTTGGGAAGTTTCGCCATTATAGTTTTCCTTTTCGCACTAAAGTAACAATGTCGTCAGCAATGGTTTTGAAGTCTTTGCCAGCCGGATGTGCTGGTCGATATTTTTGTAAAGGTAAGCCATTGGCAGAAGCATTCTTAAATTCTGATGAATCTCGAATTTGCGGATATAGCTTAACTCTTAATTGCTCTGCTACTTCTGGTAATTGCTGTAAATACTGTCGGTGGATGGCACGACTATTGTCATACAAACTGGGGATCAATCCCAAGATTGGTGGATGAGGGTCGAGCATCAAATCATCTGCTATTCCAATCAACCACTGCACCAAGTCAGCTACTCCCGAAACTGATTTCATCTCTAATTGAATCGGAACTAACAGCCCCGTACTTGCAGCAATAGCATTTTCACAAATTATGCCAATTGTGGCAGGACAGTCCAAGATAATTACATCGTGACGTAAAGGATGGGTTTTTAAGCGGTCTGCCAAAACATATTCACCTCGACGGCGAATTACTAAGTCATTCGCTACTTGCGCCATCTGGGGATGACCTTGGCAAACTTCAATATCTGGGTTTGACCAAGCTGAAACCAAAGGCCAATTCCCGTCAAAGTCTTTGCCAAATACTCGCACAACTGAGTTTTCGATTTCTGCTGAAGGTAAACCGCAGAATACATCTAATGCTCGCTGTGGGTCGAGGTCTATTAATGCTACTGTTTGACTTCGTTTGCAGAGTTCGTAAGCTAGATGGACGGCTAGTGTTGTTTTGCCTACTCCACCTGCATTTGCTAAAATTCCAATGACAATTTTCTGCTTAGGCATAAGTTTGCTGGCGCTGTCGCATTTTAATATACGACAGTTTAAATAACTAATGAGCTTTGTCGGATTTTAAAATACTACATAATTTTGTTATTCCCCATTGTCGGATTTTAAAATTCCACAATCAGATTAGCTTCTACAGAATTAGCGGGTAGGGATGAAGTTGCGGGTTAGGGGTTAAGGGTTGGGTGTTGGGGAATTTCTTCTGTTCCCTAACTTTCACCAGTTTCGGCATTGCAGCACATATAAAAGTCGTGTTAGGTCCTCTTGGAAATTTCTTCTCTTCCCCACCCCCTGTCCTCCCTCTATCGCTTTAGTGATAGAAGCTTTTACGTCAATAGCGATAAGCTCTTTCCTCTCTAAAGTCAGAACTAGAGAACTAGTGATTTATAGACAATAAATTTAATTGTTTTGCATCACTAATTCTATGAATGCAGCGTTACACAATTGTTCCATTACCGACCCCGAACAATTGCAATACATTGGTCACATTGTCAATCAAATCTTAGACAAAGAGCATGAATTAGGTTCATTACAGAACTTTCAATCAGCCTTGAAAGAACTCAGCTTATCGCAAGGTCGAGAAATTCAAATGAATTTAGTTAACCACGATAATCAATTAGTTGGTTTCAACTTTAGTTTTGCCGATGAACCGGATAAAACCACATCTACCATTCCTTTTCGACAACAGTTGGTACTATCTCCACCCGGAGGTAGCATCATTCCCCAAACAACGCCATATTCAACCATTGATGTAGCCACCACCAAACTCAAAGGTGAACTTTCAACTCCAGTACCTCCAGGTCAATTGGTTGCTACATTGCCATTATCTCCTGAAAAAAAGCCAGAGATAACAGCAGCAGAGGAAACCGCAATTAAATCTGCTGCACCTCACGCCAAACTAAATCCTAATTTGGCAAGAATCGCCGCTTTACTAGCATCTCGCCAGGAAATCGATGGTCTGTGGTTAACTGGGATGACTCTCAAAACCGAAACCAGCATAGCCAAAGCTTTAGAAACTTCATCTCGTCTAGATAGTCAATTAGCAGGTCAAGCAATAATCAAACGTTTTGAACAAGTACTGCCGCAACAATTTACCCAATTAAACAATGGCAGTTCTCCCCAACCTTTTAATTGGAAAGATCCACATTCAGGAACAAAGTATCGCTTTGAATTAGCCGCAGCTACTTTCTCCCCAGAAGGTCACTTAGTAACTCCAGCTTCCCTGAAAGGTTTCGCCCCAACTCATTCTCAACCTGTATTTTCTGCTCTCCTAACCGATGCTAAACGCCATCACTGGTTAGTAGAACAATGTGATTTTAACGAACAACAGTTAAATTCTCTAACTGCTTGCATCCCAACTCATCCTGCACAAAGAAGCACCAATAGTTTGGACAATTCCCTTTAATAACTTTCTCTTCATTCGTCACATTAACTAGGTAGATAATCATGACTAACTTCAATCATTACCCTTTAGAAAACTCCCCTGCTTTAACCAAAGCAACCAAACTCCTTCCCAAATGGAATGGGAATACCGTAGTAATTTCTGGATTAGGAATTGGTTTAGTTTATTTGGCAGTTAGAGAACCTTTGCTAACCACAATTCTTTTATCCACTGGTTTGTTCTTCTACTGCTTGAATCGCATCATTCATTTTATCCCATCTTTAAGTCGGCTCATTGGTGGCAAAATTCGCTTTTGGCACATCGCTAGTTTGATGATGGCATTAGCTATTAGTTTGGGTTTGTTTGAAATGCCAGCCAAAGCTGTTTTTTTAAGCGGTCTAGAACAGTTCGTCACTGAATTAGCCTCCCAAAGCAGTGGAGGTGGCGGACAGTCAGTTAGTCCCGAAGCTATCAAACTTGTTTTCAACCTCATTCGCGCCGTTTTCTTGATTTTAGTCGGTGTAGCTGCTTTATTCGCCTATAACCAAGCCCAGCAAGGAAATGACTGGCGACCTATTGCTACTCAAGCAGGTTTAGCAATGGGAATTGTTTTAGCAATTGATGTGATTACTTTCCTCTTTGTCGGTAATGGTACTGGTGGAGTTGGGGGGTAGGGGATAGGGG
>NZ_JADEWG010000205.1 GCF_015207735.1 [Phormidium] sp. LEGE 05292 | reverse complement strand
GAGCTGACGGACTATTGTCGGAAGAGTAGTGGCTATACTCTGCCGTGGTTAACTGAGTGTTGGCTCTAGAAGAGAGTGTGTCGGAAGTAAAAAATGGCTGAAATCCTTATCTAGTAAGAGTTTCACTTGCTACTTTGCGGCTGGTGTCAGCTTCGCTATTTCTGGGCCAAACTCCAGACTCAAGCTTATCCTAGATTAAAAATTGGTCTGCAAAGCTGACATCAAGATGATTTTTTAATCGCAAAAAGGTTGTAAAGATTTGAACCTTCACACATATCATCTTGTTCAACCAAAATTTGATATTCATGCTGTTGTAGCAGAATGAGAATCTGGTTTAATCGTCCCTCTATATCATGGACTTCCAGGACAATTTGCTTAATTTTATGCCAATCATTTTCCTTGATACCTGTGATGATATCCCATTCACTTTTTTGAACATCAATTTTGAGTAAATCTATTTGTTCGACATGATACTCAGCAATCACATCAGAAAGTGTTCTTAGTTGGCAAGTATAGGTTTCACTTTCAAACCTGTCTTCTAATAATTCATCTATTAAATCATCAGCGTCTTGCATCACCTGCTCCATTCCTGTTATACCTTGCCGCCGTTGATTGAGCTGATTGAGCATAATCGTCCGCAAGACTTTTTTCTCTTCCTTCACGTCAGCATAAAAAGATGACATTCCAGAATTCTTAAGATAAAAAGTGAAAGTTGCCGTTTTGGTTTGATTGGATAGCCCACAATTAAAGAGCTTTGCATTAAATCCGTTTCGAGATATGTTGAAACGCATAATCTCAAACAGAGTTGGAGCAGGTTCAAATGTATAGACGGTAATATTTTTTTGTTGTTGATGCACAAACAGCGTAAACAAACCGATGTTGCCTCCCACATCAAAAATGCAGTCCCCGTCTTTGAGAGTAATGCCATGTCTTAGATATATTTGCTTTTCAAATATATCCTTATAAAAATACTCAGCTTCAACTTTAGTTTGGTAGGCGATTTCCATATTATTCGGCAACTTGCAGCGTCGAGTCGTGATAATTTCGGAGAATTCACCCTGAGCATTAGCTACACTTTCCCTCGGTTGAATTTTATTATCCATACTTAACTCACCTGATAATTTCATGGCAAAAATACTGAAGTATTGATTTGATTGCGACGAACTTCATTGTGCTTACCTCACGCTTGACGCATAACGTTCGCGCTCATCGGACGCAGACAACCTTTATTTAATTGTGCCTTCTTAATCATCACATATAGCACTTGTCCGTTCTGTACTATTCATATCGATAACTTCATAACCAGTTTCATTATGAATAACTTCTTTAATATCATTTTTATATTCCTTTGTAGGTTCATTACTTGAACCAAATCTGTGCCCATTAATCGCACGAGAAACCCAACTAATCCCTAGAGTATTGGAATCCTGCAGCTTTATAAAAAATCCTATGTTCTGGCTGCAAAAAGTTTTGCGATCGCCTTTTTATTCGTTAGTTTAGCTTTTTTAATTGTGAATGTTTGGAATTATTTATTATGGCAATATATTAGTCGAAAAAGAAGAGGAAGCCGACAAATTTTATCCCAGTTATTTACTCTCAAACAAATGCTGGAATTTTTACGTCAAACCATTGATCATCGTCATGAAGTAGCTCACCAAATTTTCTTGCCTTCGGTTTGACATAAAGTTGGTTAATGCTCTTAAATCATAAGTTTTTTGGATTGATGGGGCGGCCTTCGCTGCCCTTGAAGGAATTCCAAGTTAACAATATCAGTGTAAAGTAAACTATTTGAATAGAACTTGCGATAATAGTGGTTTGAGCAAGACCAAGAACAGCTATGACCCTGACCCCGACTGGATTTGCGCCAATTAAACCCCTGGAAAGGGACATCATGCAATGTCTGATTGAAGATAAGCGCTCTTCTAACACCAAGCGGGCTTATGCTACGGATTTGGGGTACTTTTTTCAATTCGCTTACGGTTCTAAACCTACACCAGAAATGGTCAAGGCGTTTCTCTCTCTCTCTCGTCGGCAAGCTGTAAGTTTGGTGTTGCAATGGAAAGCTAGCATGATGTCTGCTTCTTTGGCAGAGGCTACCGTCAATCGCAGGTTAGCAGCGATCAAATCTTTAGTTAGGTTTGCTCATGAAAAGTTTGATGCCTGTGAATGGACGTTAGATGCCGTCAAAGGGGAAAGGGTAGAAAGTTATCGGGATACTACCGGGATTGGGCCAACCGATTATCGCCGGGTAATTTCATTGTGCGATCGGGCCACCGTACAAGGGAAACGAGATTACGCTATCTTACGGTTACTCTGGGATAATGCGCTGCGCCGGGGTGAAATCTGCCAATTGGATGTGCGAGATTTTGACGCGGCAAGGAATCAATTGTGGATTTTAGGTAAGGGCAGGGGCGACCAAAAGGAATTGATAGATTTGGCAAGTCCCACTGCTATCGCAGTATTAGATTGGGTGGAGCATAGTCAGTTAGATGCTGATGCACCTTTGTTTGTCTCTCAGGCTTTTGCGTCTGTTGGACATCGGTTAACAGGGGAGGCAATTAGATTGATTGTAGTTGGTTATTGTCAACGAGCGGGGGTTACTAAGGTGATGAGTCCCCATCGGGTGAGACATTCTAGTATTACTGCTAGTTTAGATGCGGGTTTGGATGTACGGAAAGTGCAAAAGTTGAGCAGGCACAAGAGTATTGAAACTCTGCTGAAATATGATGATAATCGACAGCGGATTCAAGGGGAAATTAGTGATTTGTTGGCTGGGTTGATTTAAAGCAGGGTTAGGAGAAAGTGATGAGTATTGAAGAAGCAATTTTAGTGCATTTGAGAGTTTTACCGCCTGAAAAGCAACAGGAGGTTTTAGATTTTGCGGAATTTCTCCGCTTGAAAACGGTTAATCCTAAACCATTGAATCTAACTCCTCAATCTTCATTAGGAGAACGGTTAAGACAAATTCGGGGTAGAATTGTTGCTTCTGGGACACCGTTGTTAAATAGGGAGGAACTGGAAAAAGAAGTGGCTAGTCGTCGAGGTGGAATAGAAAATAAAGAGGAATGAAACGAACTTTTATTGATGCTGGAGTGCTAGTTGCTGCGGCTCGTGGCGTGGGGGACATTTCTGAAAAAGCGTTAGAAATTTTGCTTGATTCCGACCGAGAATTTGCATCCAGTATTTTTATTAAATTGGAGGTGTTGCCCAAGGCAGTTTATAATCGACAAACTGATGAAGCTGAGTTTTATGAAACGTTTTTTAATGCAGTAACTTACTGGGCTAATGATGTGGAAAGAATTATTGAAGAAGCTTATAGAATTGCTTGCACTTATGGTTTAGCTTCAATGGATTCTCTTCATGTTGCGGCAGCATTGTTGGTTGGTGCTGAGGAATTGGTAACAACAGAAAAGCCAACAAAGCCCATGTATCGAGTGACTGGTATTCAAGTTATTTCTATTTTGGATTAGTTTTTTATTGGACACAAAAATAAAATGACCGCCACCTGATTACTGCTGGCAGTAAATCAGTAATTACTGCATTACTTAAATGATTAATGCCTTACTGACTTACTGCATTACTTAATGCAGTACTTACTTACTGCATTACTCTTCTACGTCTTTAAGAGTTTCATCCAGCAGCATTCGGACAATCTCTGCTTTCTTCTTACCTGTCTTCGCTGCCAAAATTGACAGCTTCCGGTGCATCGACTCTGGCAGATCTACAGTAAATCGGATAGTAGCTTCTTTGGCTGAGGTTTGAAACATAGTTGCTAATGTAGACTCCGTTGGTAAGGGCCGGGTGGGAACGTTGGCGATTGGCTGTTCCACAGGTGGGGGAGGTGTTTCGGATGCTGGTTGTTCCTGGTTGTTGACAGGTCGATCGATCTTTTCACCGTAAACGAATTCAATCGCTAAGGAATCTCCTAAAGATTTGCGGGGTTTCTTATTCATGGCAACAAGGCGAAAATTTCTTTAAATAGCCGCTCGTACTCTTTAGCGGATTCAGTAGCAGGGCGACCGGGTAAGTCCCAAACTGTAGCGGACTGACCTGAAGTATCAGCAATCGCCTGTTTTTGGTGAATTACAGTTTTGAGTAAGGTTACACCTGGGGTTTGTTCTAGTAAGGTCATCGCTTCATCCTTGAGCTTGGTGCCTTTGACGGCACGACTGAGAAACAGGGCGGCTGCTGGTGGCCCAGAGCGTACCGATTGGGCTTGCTTAATCAGGCGCACGGCATCGGAAGCACTTCGCAGATCTACACCGCTGGGTTGCACTGGGACAATAGCTAAATCGGCTCGGAATAAAATCGCTCTGGTTTCTTCGGCTAAACTGGCTGGGCCATCTACTACCAGATAGTCATACTCTGTCACCAGTCCGGGGATTTGTTCCAACAAGTCATCAGGTGTCTGAATCACTTTAAACTCAACAGTTGCTTCCATGCCTTTGAGCCACAGTGAGCTTGACCGTTGGGCATCGGCATCGATGAGCAATACTTTTTTCTTCTTCTTGGCAATCAACCAATAGGCGAAATGCACGGCAGTAGTGGACTTGCCACACCCCCCTTTTTGGTTGATATACGCAATTACTGCCATACTTGCTGCATTACTTACTGCATTACTTACTGCATTATGGCAGCAATGCAGTAAGTTGTCACCTTCGGGAGCAGGTTAGCTTCTTAGCGAATATAATGAACTAAATTATTCGCTAAGAAGCCATGCCCAGGAAAAGCCCATTAGATGTACTTGCTATTCAACTCGACAAGCTGACTGAAGCGGAACTTTTGGAAGTGCGTGCGATCGTCGATGCCCTTCTGGAAGTAAAAGCATTTCCTGAAAAGTCAGGCAGCGGACATATCGAGGTCAAAATGATTCCAGATAAAAAGCGGGGGAAATTTTATGGCCCCTACCGTTACCTGCGCTACTGGCAAGATGGTAAGCTGCGTACTCGCTATTTGGGTAAAGTGGAATCAGAATCGGCGTAGGGAAGCTTTTTGCCATGACATCTAACACAACATCACTACCGTTAGTACTAGAAGGAACCTGGGAAGAGATTTTAACTTTCTCTGCTCAACTCGCTGGACGCAGAGTGCGCGTTATCGTTCTTGAACCAGAAGAATCCCCTGAAAATCACTCTACCGCCTCTTCTTTGTTGAAGTATGCCGGGACTTGGGAAGGTGACGACCTTCAAGAGTGCCTGGAGATGGTTTATGATACACGCGGTCAAATAGGGGCTTAAGTTGTATCTGCTAGACACCAATCACTGTAGTCGCATTCTTGAGGGAGATCCGGTTGTCCTACGTCGTCTTCAAGAGTTAGGTGAAGTACCAGTAGCTACCAGCGTCATTGTTGGCGGCGAACTCATTTTCATGGCACAAAATTCAAAGCAACAAAAAGCAGCTAATTTAATCCGAGTCCAGACTTTTTTGCGTGGGATTAATATTTATCCAGTGGACAAAGAAACTGCTGATATCTACGGTGAATTTAAAGCAGAAATTATTGCTCGATTTGGCCCAAGAGAAAGAGTTAGACGCAGAACTACTCGGATTGAAGAATTGGGTGTGAGTGAGAATGATTTATGGATTGCTTCTACAGCTTTGCGTCATGGTTTGACGATTGTTTCCGCCGATAGTGATTTTCAAAGAATGCTCCAAGTGCGTGAGTTTTTATTGGATAGTTGGATATCGACAGAAGAAGTGAGGAATAGCGATGCTTGACAAGCGCGAAAGTCCAATCTATTGCTCAATCCTATTCTCCACAAGAACTGTTTGCGGCATTAGTTTGGCAACGTCGGTTCAACCAATTTGATGGCGAGGAAGTGATTACTGACCTTTCTCAACGTCCTGATTTATGGGTCAGCTTTCTGTTTACAAAGCCGATTTTTGCTGCTGACCCTGATGGACTAAGCTTTGGTGGCGTGATTGATACTTTGATTGCGATGGCTAACTACCGTCCGATGCCAGAAACCAGTATCATCCATTTTGTTGCTTATCCGGCAGATACGTTATATGTTCTGGCAGAGAACCGGGATACTACAGTTTCTCAGCTTTTGGACTTAGGTAAAAAGTGGCGTGCTGATTCAGTAGATGTCTGTGATGGTACGAGTGAAGAGTACGGTTTACGACTCAAGCGCCGACTGCTGACGCGATTGATGGATGCACTTGATGGTGAACCTGGAACACAAGTGCGTGATGCTGTTGTGATTTCTTATTGGTGGGATTGAACTAGTTTTGGCGAGATCTGTTATCCTAAATACCCAAATTAAGATAGTAACAAGTGCATTTTTACACTTTTGGGAATAAATTTCCTTAATGATTTCGATAAAAAAATTATGGGCGGTTATGGTTCTGGACGTTACGGAACGTTTGGTAAAAAGCCAAAAGATACGGTGGAAAGCGCCAAGTGCTTAGATATTCGGCAGCTTTCCCCGAAACCTACATTAGGGCAACAGGAAGCGCTTGCTGATAATGGTCAGGTAATTAAACTGGTTTGGACTAATTGTAATTATGGTGGTCAACGTCCCTGGTTCATTTGCCCAAAATGTCTTCGTCGGGTAGGGAAATTATACGATAATAGTCATTCGCTTCGGGGACTATCATTATTATTGAATTTGTATACTAAAGAAGCTAAAACTAAGGTTTTTAGATGTCGCAAGTGTTTAAATTTAGCTTACTTATCCACCAGGAAAACTAAAAGCCAACGGCTAAGGAGTAAGCAGTATAAACTCAAAGAAAAACTTGAAGCTAATTTGATACAGTTGGTTACTAATGGTCTGGTTATACCCAAGCCTAAAGGTATGCACATATCCACTTACCTGAAAATTATTAACCAAATTGAACTGTTAGAACTAGAAATTATGACTCAACAAATGCTAGAATTTGAGAAAAATTTTTATAGTTTGGCAAATTTAACGTTAGATGATAAATAATAAGTAATTCGCACCGTTTCAAGGAGAAACAACTATGGCAGTAGCAGGAAAATTGGAACTTACCATCAAAATCAACGACTTTCCCACCAATGTAGAAACGGCGGAAAACGGTTGGAAAAAGTTTGAGGTTGATTGTGATGGGCGAATTGCTAGTATTACAGTTAAACCAAAAGTATTTAAGAAGTTGGAAGAGGCACAAGCGAATTATCCGATGTGGGTAGCAGCGATCGCAGGGAAATTGGGCGACATAACTGATCAGGGATTTGTGTTGAATGAGCCAAATATCCAAGTGTTTGAGCGTAAGCCGAAGGCACCGAAAGAGCCAGTTGCTACACCATCTGCTGAATAAGTTCCTCCCCTCCACCAAAACCAAAAGTTTGTAAACCGTTTACAAGTACTAAACAAAACCGTATAGTTTGCCCTTGGTAACAGCTACGTGATATCTGGCGTTGATTCATCATACTTTTGGATGTGCGTCTGTTGTTATTCTCTAGCAGTAGGTTAACACAAGCATCTATTAAACAATTTAATGCCAGAATAGCAGTATTACTTTAATTACAGGTATATGCCCAAATAAAGGAGGTTCAGGAATAAATGGGAGAAATTACACTGAATAGACCATTACAGGTAAAACCTGAAACCGCAATTAGAGAAGATTTTGTAGATGTTATAAATAGCTTAGAGCTACTGATTAACTCAGAAAATGCTTCTTTACCAGTTGACGGAGTTAACAAAATTCACGATATCCAGTCAATACTAAATAACTTAAATAGCTCCAAAGAATCACCAATGAACTTCTTGATGAGGGCTAATGAGTTATATAAAGTCAGTAAACTAACTGATGAGATTATAGAAGCATACGGGGATTTTTTTACCAAAAGTGAGTATCAGAAGCTCAAAGAGATTAGTTCAAATAGTTTCTCTAATGCACAGTTAACACAGGGGCTTTATATCCTTTATGACAAGAAGCACCCAGAAAAGTATCTAGATTTATTAGGTGATATTTCATTAGGCGCAAATCTAGTGTCTAAAGGTTTGAGAAATTACCCCTTAAATGCAGAAAATTATGAAGGTTTAAAAGAATTAGGAGAGGGGCTACTCAGAATAACTGAGCAAATTGAAAAAGATCTAGACCAAGAAAGTCAAAAAAGCGAGCAAGAAGTTGAGCCAAATATTGAAGGTTGTCAGGTACTTAAGGAGTATATTTACTTAAATGCTGTCTCTATTCTTTGGTTAGTAGAACAATTTGAAAAGACAGTAGACACAAAAAAAGAAACAAATAGACCGACCATTAAAAATATTCTGAAGTTTCTCAAAACTTCAGAAGGAGGTTGGGCGGGAGACGACCTCGAAGAGTGTTTAGAATTTGTTAATGAAATTCGTTAGTTAGGAGTAATTGTGTATTTGTTAGACACTAACCATTGTACTTTTATTTTTATCCAAAAAGATTTAAGTGTATTGAATCACTTAATGAATCTACCGGAGGACAGTGAAATATTTATAAATAGCATAATTTATGGAGAATTAATACTTATGGCAGAGAAGTCTGAAAGAAGAGCAGAAAACTTAAACAATGTAGAAGAATTTGTTCAAGCATTCACTGAATTTATTTATCCAATAGATAAAGAAACATCGAAAATATATGGACAATTATATGCAAACGTTTTAAATTTCTTTGCCCCTAAAGACAAAGCCAAACGTAGGAAATTTAAAATAGAAGATGCTGGTGTAAGACAGAATGATTTATGGATTGCTTGCACTGCAATACAACATAATCTTACAATTGTGTCTGAAGATTCCGATTTTCAAATAATATCTCAAGCAAGGCAACTAAACGTTGAATGTTGGAAAACTACATAATAAGAGGCTTTATCTTCACCATGCCCCGTTACCGTTGGATCAGTTAACAGTTTCGGGGGTCGCACTTCTAGGAAATTTTACAGAACCAAACTTAGTATAAATTTTCTGCAAAAGAGCTTTGCGATCGTAAACGCGGTTTTTCGCTCGTTAATACTAAAGCAGCTTGCTCATTAACCACACCCAAATTGTGCTACGAGTGTCCCCCTTTTGGCAAGTCTACCACCTGTACGTTCGCTCATTTTTGAAGGGTAAGAGGAATTAATAGCTTACTGTGTAAGGCTTCAAGGTGATTGTGGAGCGCATGGTGGTGATACCGTGTAATACTTGGGAAAGGCTTGGTTAGTTTAACAATGTAATACACGGAATAAGAGTAATGTGGAAGCGGGACATTCAAGGCAAGTTCGCACTCAAAGACGATGATTACCGTCAAGTGCGCTCTTTAAGGGTAACTGATGAAACCTGGAAGGCTTTGGGGATAGCTGCTGAATGCTTTGGGATGACGAGAGCAGATTACTTGGAACCCACATTCCGCAGAAATGACTCAGATTTACTAATATTTTTGAAAAACTTACTATAAAAAATTATTTTATCCGCCTTATTTTAGGTGTAAATTCATTTTTGATATTCCTGATTAGGGAAAATTAA
>NZ_JADEWG010000204.1 GCF_015207735.1 [Phormidium] sp. LEGE 05292 | reverse complement strand
GCCCTCTAATGATGCCCATAAGCCCCCATTTCTGGCTCAAAGGGCATAATTTCTGCTGTTACTTCTAATCCCAGATGTTCTAACATTGCCTGTAATACTGAGTCTGCGGATAATCTCAGGTATGTGGGGGTGATTTCTAAAGCTATGTGGCGGTTTCCTAAGTGATAGGCGGCACGTAATAGTTCTAAGGGATTTTTGGCTGTTACTGTGAGTACGGGTTCGGGTTTGGCGATGACTCTGACTAGGATACCGTTTTCTGATTGTAATAAATCGCGATCGCGCAACACCATTCCTCTGGGAAGTCGCAGCAACAAAACTTGTCCTGCTTCCGTCTGAAAACGATAGTTACTGCGGGTGCGTTCCTCAGCTGTCAGGGAAAGGGTGTGGCTGACTATAGCATTGGGGTTTGCTGGTAAACGTTGCGTTAAAGTCAGCATCATCGGTAACGATTACTGTTTCCTCTAGATTTATGGGGTGATTTTTCCAGATTAACCTGATTTGCGATCGCTAATTGGGTAATTCTTACCTAATCGGCAAAAATTACATTGTGACTTTTACCTTCTACCTTCTACCAGAAATTCCGTACATTCACGAATACGGGTGATTTTTAATTTAAATATTTCATTTACAAAGTGATTGTCAGTACGTATAAATCATGAGGGCGCATCTGGAAAACATATCAGAGTCATGTAGAAATTTAGTAACAGTGATATTCATGACCTTACCAAAAATGATTGCACTACAAGATGCTCCAGTATTAACAACGAAGCCCGTCAAACACTCCCAGTCGGGTTTTTCCCAAAAAATTGAGCCATACAATCTTTTTCAAGGAATTTTAGAAGGATTTATGGATGGGATTTTAATTATCACAGAAACAGGCGAATTATTGCACGCCAATCAAACGGCTAAACGGATTTTTCAACACTTGTCTAATGGGGAATTTCACTCGATTCCTGAAGAAATTTGGCAGGTTTGTCATTCATTAATTGAAAGTAAAAATCTATTTCCAGGTGAAAAAATTGTTTTAGAATCGGAAATTATTCAAGACAATGCTGTTCATTTTCGGTTGCGAGTGCGTTGGTTTATGATTGAACAAATGTCACAGGAATGTTTACTTGTAACCATTGAAGATAAACATCAATCCTTACGAGAGATAGTTAGCAGCGATGTTCATCAATTCGATTTAACACCGAGAGAAGCAGAAGTTTGGTTGCTTTATCGAGCCAACTATTCCTATAAAGAAATTGCTGAAAAATTGTACATTACGATTAATACAGTCAAAAAACACATGAAAAATATCCATGCCAAACGTAAATCTCTGATGGATGATGAAGCAATTTAGTCAATTTAAGTTGATTAAATTCTCTATTGTAAGCGGCGTAATTCAGCATCAACTTTTTGTTTAAGTGTTGGGTCTGATTGTACTGCACTCCTAATTTGTTGAAAACGACCAACTGTTAATTGATTTGCTTCAATAGTTTGTCGGGAAAATTCACAAAAATCCTTTAATTCAGGTGGAATATTACCACCAGCAGCACAAGTAGTGTCAGGAACCGGAAGATTTCTCCTCACAATTCCTTCAACTACAGCTTGACGTTTTCTCTCAATTGCATAAGCTGCTTGAGCAAATCTTCTCAAGTCATCATCACTGATTGCCTGAGCAAAGGCAGAAGAACTCAAGATTAAATGAGGAGAACGGAAAGACAGATTGGGAGCTAGTCCGCAAAGTAAACTAATCGAAGTAAGAAAAGTTACAAGTAAAGAGCGAGATATTACTTGATTGATTAAAGATAAGGAAATAGGAGAATTAGCGTTAGTCATGATTGGATAGTTTTGAGAACTAGCACACTAAATGGTATCTAGATAATTTGAAGTAATTTTTGGGTGTGAAGTTCCGCATTTGGGTAGATGATTAGCAAAAGGCTTGGTGTAGTCAAAGTCAATTAGGTAATCTAAGCAAGACTATTTGTAAAGTTGGCAAAGTTCGATCGCTTTTGTTTGCAGGGTAGCTATTGGCTCTGCCCCTTGTTTGAGACTAACTTCTAAGTCTAGCAGTATCGGCAAGCTCTCAGAAAGTTGTGTCACATTTAGGGAGCGAATTTCCTGTTGGAGAAAGTAGATTCGCTTGGGATTAGCGACTTCTGCGGCTTTGGCAATCTCTTTTTCATCCCTTACACCCTCCTGCGTCATCAATTTTACCCACAACCAGGTGCGAAATTGTCCAATTAAAGTAGCAACAATTCTTAAAGCTGGTTCATTGCGATTAATTAAATCTGCCACCAATACCAAGGCTTTAGCTGCATCTCCCTGAATAATTGCCCCGGCTAGCTGCAAACTATTTTGTGTATTAGCTGTTACTAGTTTAGCAACTGTTTCCACCTCTAAGGCTTTAGGCTGATTCCAGCTATACAGTTGCAATTTTTTCAATTCGGAATTTAATAACCGCGTATCATTACCAACAGATTGAGCTAAAAGTTCCATAGCATCTGGCATTAACTTTACACCCGCCTCTTGTGCCGCTTGCTTCACTCGCTGTATAATTTGGTCGGTCTTCCAGGGTGGAATTAAAGCAAATTCGCAGATTTGAGCAGATTTTTTGAGTAATTTTGTGGCCTTAAGTCGTTCGTCCGGTTTATTCCGACTAGTCAGTAAAAGTACGGAAGTTTCCGGTAAAAATGGGAGGGTACGTTCTAGTTCAGCTAACACCTGTTCTGGACAATGTTGGCCGATATTGGTATCAATCAACCAAACTAAACGTTGTCCCATGCCAAATGGAGGTGTCATAGCTTGATTTAAAGCTTGAAGTATGGCATCTGGTTGATCGGCAGAAATTTTGTCATAGTTGAAACTAGCCCAGTGGGGATCGAGTACAGATTTACGCAATTTAACAACAGCGTTTTGTAGTGCGAAATCATCCTCCCCCCAATAGAGGTAAATTGGCATAAGGAACACCTAATTTAAGTAAATTTGTGGTTTAGCGATCCGCAAAGACTTGAGCAGGGAAATAAGGGATCAATATTTCTCTAGGTGGACTTAACATGAAAACAATAGAAAGTTAGTTAAACTCTATCAAGTTAAAAGGCGAGGATATCAAGGTTGGACGATAACTATCAAACTTATCTGAATCGATTGGCTAAGATGACGCTGCCGGAAACTTACAAATCCCAAGCGCAGCACATTCAGGAATCACCTAAGTTTGTGCCTGCTGTTGAGGGAGGCAGAAAACCTGTTCCTTTTCCTGGATATACAATAATTACTCCCCCCAGTGAAGAAGATGCAGCAAACAATACTTGTTATACCAATTTGGAGTATTGTCAAGCGCAAATTTTACAACATTTTCCAGGTTTAATGGTGCCAGTACCTCCAGCTAGCTTTCATTTAACCTTGGCAGATTTAATTTGGGCTAGTTCTTTCCTTGATGCTAAAGAAAATCCTGAATTTGAAGAGCAGTTACGTTCTCGAATCGGTCAAATTTTCGAGCAAACCCAACCTTTAGTTAGCGGAGGTCAGCAAATTAAATTCCAGTTGCTAGGATTCATGATAATGCCAAGAGCGATCGGTGTTTCTTTAGTAGCAAAGGATGAATCAGCTTACGATCGCATTGTCAAGTTTCGTCGCGCTATCTACCAAAATGGTGACTTAATTGGATTAGGAATCGAGCAACAATATGGTTTTACCGCTCACGTTACTTTAGGTTATTTTGGCGATATTCCGTCGGATTTGGATCGCGATCGTCTAAGTCACACCCTTTCTGATTTAAACTTACAATGGTTGGACAATCCCCAAGAACTTTGGGTACAAAGGGCAGAATTACGCAAATTTGACGATATGACACGCTACTATCGCGAACCTGATTGGCCAGTCTTGGAATTTTAGATTTTGGATTTTAGATTTTAGATTCAAGCGGAAAACCTTTAAAATCTAAGATCTCAAATCTACCAATTTCTAAGCTGTTCCACATTTAAATTACATAATTTCAAAAGAGGAGAAATTTTTCTAATTCTCTCCCCTGCTCCCCTGCTCCCCTGCTCCCCTGCTCCCCTGCTCCCCTGCCGCCTCAATCAAAGATTTAAATGTGTAACAGTTTATGACTTTAACCATCCACCCAATTATGGCTCAGAGTTTCGCGGTAATTGACCGTGAAATTGGTGTTCATAATTTCAGTCCTCAAGAATATGCGATCGTCAGACGAGTTATCCACACTACGGCTGATTTTGAATTTAAAGACTTAATTCGCTTTAGTCCAGGGGCTATTGATGCTGGCATCGCTGCTATTCGTCGTCGCGTACCGATCGTGACTGATGTGGGGATGGTTAAACAGGGTATCGTGGGATTAGTGGAGCAAACTTTTGCTAACCCAGTAATTAGTGCTGTGGAAGGCATTAAAGAACCTCTACCGGGAAAAACTCGCACCGAAACAGGTTTATTAAAGTGCTGGCAAGAATATCCCCAAGGAATTTTTGTCTTTGGTAACGCCCCTACTGCTTTACTAGCACTCTGTCAAGAAATCGCCCAAGCTTCTGTATCACCAGCTTTAGTAATTGGCGCACCTGTAGGGTTTATTTCGGTCGTAGAGTCAAAAATGACCTTAGCAGCCACCAAAGTACCTCAAATCCGCGTCGAGGGGCGAAAGGGCGGTTCTCCAGTAGCGGCTGCTATTCTTAACGCTTTACTCTGTTTAGCAACTGAATGAAGAAGGCAGGGGGGCTCCAGGGGCTCCAGGGGCTCCAGGGGCTCCAGGGGCTCCAGGGGCTCCAGGGGAGAGTTAAAGGCACAAAGCTATTCTTTCTTCGTGTTCTTCGTGTCTAAAACGCTAGCGCGTTTCGCTTCGCTAACATGGTTCAAAAAAAAAGCATAATTAACTAGGATTTAACCGAATTTAGGATCAGTTAAGGCATAAGGCAGGTAAATCCAAAATCTCAAATCTATAAATTTAAAATCGAATAGATGACTGTTCACGTTATAGGTATTGGTTTAGATGGGGCATCTGGGTTAAGAGAAGAAGTCAGACAAATTATTGCCCAGGCGACGGTGTTGGTGGGAAGCGATCGCCATTTGAATTATTTTCCTGACTACTGTGGCGATCGAATTGTCCTCAAAGACATAAAAGCGACGATGCGTGGGATTCGCGATCGTTTAGAAACCGATAATGTAATTGTAGTCTTGGTGACAGGCGACCCTTTATTTTTTGGTTTAGGGCGGTTGCTATTGGCAGAACTGCCTAAAGAACAATTAACTTTTCATCCCCATTTAAGTGCGATTCAGTTAGCTTTTAACCGGATTAAGGTTCCTTGGCAAGATGCTAGAGTGATTAGCATTCACGGGCGTTGTTGGGAACAGTTAACCCAAACTTTGCAGCAAGGGGCAGAGAAAATCGCCATTTTAACTGATGATACTCATAATCCAGAGGCGATCGCGCGTTTATTAAAATCTCTGGATTTAGCTGCTACCTATCAGTTCTGGATTTGCGAAAATTTGGGGGGTATGGACGAGAAAGTGGGATGTTGGTCTTTAACTACTGTCCCACAGCAAAGATTTGCCCCCTTAAATGTGGTAGTCTTACTGCGCCAAACTGATTCATCTGAAGCAGAGATGAATTTCCCCAATCTGCCGCTGTTGGGTTTACCAGACTCTAGTTTTTTAAGTTACAGCGATCGACCAGGTTTAATCACTAAACGGGAAATTCGCCTGTTAGTTCTGGGAGAATTAGCATTAAAACCTGGACAAATTATCTGGGATATTGGTGCAGGTACGGGTTCAGTGGCGATCGAAATTGCCCGTTTATTCCCCACTTCTACAGTTTATGCCATTGAAAAAACTGCCGCCGGAATTTCCTTAATAGAACAGAATTGTCAGAGGTTTGGTGTTACTAATGTAGTTTCTATTCATGGTACAGCGCCAGAAATTTTGTATCACCTCACCCCCCCAGACCGCATTTTTATCGGCGGTAGTGGTGGTAACTTAAAGGAAATTTTAGGCTTTGCTGGCGCTCAATTGCATCCCCAAGGAGTTCTAGTATTAGCTTTAGCTACTTTAGAACATTTGACTTTGGCAATGCAGTGGGTAGAGGAAAAAGGTTGGGAACATAATTTGTTACAAGCGCAGCTGTTGCGATCGGTAGCAGTCGGATCTCTCACCCGATTTTCTCCCCTCAATCCCGTGACGATCTTAAGCATTAAAAAGCGGTTATTCGTCTAAAGAGAGCGATTTTACTGAAGGAAGGGAACTCCTGAACAGGGAACAAGGAATACAGAAAGAGCGCAAAAATTTCTGTAACCTTGTTCCGACTTGGTTTAGTAGCCTAAAACGGAAAATCAACGCCAGAAATTAGGGTAATGGTAAAAATTCTCTTCCTAAATAGAACAGTATTGCTCCAGTAATTAGTAAGCAAAAGATTCCCGCTGCACCAGCTAAAGGTTTTCCGTTCTTACCTGTAAACCACGCTGAACCTTTACCTGTATAACTAATTAATTGGGCAGTATCGATCGTCGTCAATCCCCAAATCCAACCCGCGTGTAATCCTATAGCTAAACTCAAATTACCATTGTCTACCCAACGCGCCAGCACTAACACCAAACCCATCAAAAAAAGACCTGGCAGTTGGGGCAAAGTTTCGTCAATTTCCCAAACCAAGTGCAGCGATGCAAAAATTAGGCTAGAAACCACAGCCCCTAACCATAAAGAATAACTTTGCTGCAATTCATTCAGCAAAAAGCCACGAAAAATTAACTCTTCTGTACCGCTTACCCATAGTCCTAAAAGCAAGGTTGTCAGCAGAGTTTGCCAGAGCTTTCGATCGAGCTGCCAATGCCAATTTATCCACCCGAAAGTGGACTCGATCGCAAACACAACTATGATGCCAATTACGCCAATGGCTAATCCTAACCCCAGAGAGATCAAAAAACTTAGATCTCCAGAGATTCCGTAATTCAAAAAAGACACGCCCTCTACCCTGGCAATTCCCCAGAGTAATAGTGGAGCAATCAGGTAAAGGGATGCCAAAAGTGGAATTTTTTGTGCTGCCCCCAAGGGCTTAGGAGGGTACCATTTGAGGGCGTAAGCTATGGGAATAGCTATTGGCAACCAACACCCCAACCAGGCTAAGAAAAACGCAATTATCTTAACAGGTGCGGTCGCCTCAGTATAAAACACCAGCATTTAGCTTAGCTATGTTTGTTAAATAAGTTCATAGCTACAAACAGTAGATAGATTAGTCAGTAGCCAAAAGTCAGCCTTTGCAAAATCAAAGGAAAAAAACTAGTTTTGACAGTTGACAACTGACCTGAGAGCTTATTCTTCCTCGTCGGAATCCTCATCTTCATCTAATTCTGCTTTACCATTTGATGATGCTTTATCGGCATCAACCTGAATCAGGTGAATATGCTTATAGCCTAGTTTGATTTCAAATTCATCACCTGACTTTAAACCCATTGCCTCGGTGTAGGTTGCACCAATAACAATTTGTCCATTTTTATGTACGCTTACCCGGTAAGTAGGTTCGCGTCCCCGACCATCTTTCGGCCCTTCAGGGCTTAAAGGAATGCCTCTTGCTGCCAATACAGCATCATAAAAATCAGTCAAATTTACACGAGTCTGGTTATTTTTAGTCGTCGTGTAGTACCCACAACGCTTAGCTGTTTCGCGACGGGGTAGGTTGGAAAGTTCTTTTACTTTTTGTAGCAGTGCCTTTCCTGTTAATGGGGTTGTTGCTGTGTCAGTCATCGCTTTGGTGAAATATCCAATCTTTAACTTAGTTAATAGAGTCAAGACCTAAATTGGCCTTATAAAGAATATATCGTTAAATCTCATATTTTTGACAACTATTTTTTCCAATCCCTAACTTGAGTAAAAAGCTTAATTTAGATTTTGGAATTTCCGGTTCCTGCGACACCCTCGTAAGTGCTAATCATCAAGGATGTTCACCAGGATTTTATCCAGACAGATCCATAGTGCTGCATAATTGCAAGGGGAAGTCTGCTAAAAGTTAAACTGTTACACTTAGCAAAGATATCTAATACATTAGCTTTACTTGTCTGTCTGCTTTTCTGGTAAGATGTATGGGACATCACAGGGGGAAAATCTATCTTTCAGGAGTTTTACCCAGACAGAGAACGGTAATTTTTTGTATCAAGTAGTGCAGATAAATATAAGTGATGTATTTTTGCCAAGTTGGTAAAAAGTCTGAGTTTTGGGGAAAGTTGAGATATGGGAGCCTTACACTAGAAGCAGTAGTAGTTTAAGAAGGCAGCAGAGAGGGGAAAATTTTTGCTCAGGTACAGTAGCTGAAAATTTAGTCTGTTACCACTATTACTTTAAATATTGAAGAAATGGTTCAAGATCATGCAAGTCATTTTTAAGATTGCCAGACATGACCAAAACAGTGGCTCATGGTATCAGACTTATACTTTAGAAGTTGAGCCTGGTAATACAATTCTCGATTGTCTGAATCAGATTAAATGGGAGCAGGATGGAAGTTTAGCATTTCGGAAAAACTGCCGCAATACCATTTGTGGTAGCTGCGCGATGCGGATTAATGGTCGTTCAGCTTTAGCTTGTAAAGAAAATGTGGGAAATGAGGTAGCACGACTGCAAGATCTGATGACTAAGGTTGCTAGTTCAGAGATAGAAGAACCAGCACAGAAAGCGATTCCAGAAATTACGATCGCACCGATGGGTAATATGCCAGTTATCAGAGACTTAGTGGTGGATATGGCAAGTTTCTGGAACAATTTAGAGGCAGTCGATCCTTATGTAAGTACCAGCGCCCGAAAAGTACCAGAAAGAGAATTTCTCCAATCTCCTTCAGAACGAAGTCAGCTGGATCAGACGGGTAATTGCATTCTTTGTGGCGCTTGTTATTCGGAATGTAATGCCCGTGAAGTTAACCCAGATTTTGTCGGCCCTCATGCCCTGGCAAAAGCTTACCGAATATTAGCAGATTCTCGCGACGCTGAAACTGAAACTAGGTTAGAAAAATATAACGAAGGTACTAAAGGTGTTTGGGGATGTACTCGTTGTTTTTATTGCAACAGTGTATGTCCAATGGATGTGGCACCAATGGATCAGATTGGTAAAATCAAAGGCGAGATTCTAGAAAGAAAGGATGCTCAAGCGAGTCGATCGATCCGACACCGAAAAGTTTTAGTAGATTTAGTGAAAAAAGGTGGTTGGGTAGATGAACGCAAGTTCGCGGTGCTAGTTTTAGGTAATTATTTTCGAGATATAAAGGGATTACTAGAATTAGGGCCAGTAGGATTAAGAACGTTGTTACGCAGAAAATTGCCCTTCGATTTTGAACCATCTCAAGGGGCGGATCAAGTGCGATCGCTCATTGAATCTGTCAGAGAAAAGGCAGAAGACAAAGAACACAAATAAAGGCAGGGGCGCAGAGGGGCAGAGGGGCACAGGAGCAGAGGGGAAAGCTAAAATTTAATTCCCCTTGTGCCCTTGTCCCCATCCCCCCA
>NZ_JADEWG010000203.1 GCF_015207735.1 [Phormidium] sp. LEGE 05292 | reverse complement strand
CTCCCCATCTCCCCAGTTACCTAATTAATACGGCCATTTCCAGTTCAGAAGTTCTGGTTTGTCAACGCCGTATTCGTAAGCGTAGTTGCGGCAGTCAATTTGCATATTCTTGAATTTTTCTTTAGCATGAGCGCCAGCAACTTTCAAGCTAGGAATCCGATCGATCGCATCCATAGCAATACTAAAGCGATCGATCTGGTTTTGGATTGCCAATTCCAAAGGTGTATTAATATTCCCTTTTTCCTTGTAACCGCGAACGTGCAAATTCCTGTGATTTGTGCGACGGTAAGCAAGGCGGTGAATTAACCAGGGATAACCGTGAAAATTGAAGATAATTGGCTTATCAATAGTGAACAAACTATCGAAATCCCGATCGCTTAAACCATGTGGATGTTCCGTATCCGGCTGCAACTTAAACAAATCAACCACATTAATAAACCGAATCTTCAAATCTGGGAATTCCTGACGCAACATCACCGTTGCCGCCAGCGCCTCCAAAGTCGGAATATCACCCGCAGAAGCCATCACTAAATCAGGTTCACAACCTTGGTCATTGCTCGCCCAATCCCAAATCCCAATACCTTTAGTGCAGTGCTTAATTGCAGCATCCATATCCATATACTGCAAATGCAATTGTTTGTCAGACACAATCACATTCACGTAATTCTTACTCCGCAAACAGTGATTTGCCACAGATAGCAAACTATTCACATCAGGAGGCAAATAAATCCGCGTAACTTCCGCACTCTTATTAACAACTACATCCAAAAACCCTGGATCTTGGTGAGTAAAACCGTTGTGATCTTGTCGCCAAACCGTTGAAGTAATCAACAAATTTAACGAAGAAATATCCGCCCGCCAAGAAAGATGACGGCAAATATCCAACCACTTAGCGTGTTGGTTAAACATCGAATCAATCACATGGACAAAAGCCTCATAAGTTGAGAAAAATCCATGTCTTCCAGTTAATAAATAAGCTTCTAACCAACCTTCCAAAGTATGCTCGCTGAGCATTTCCATCACCCGACCATCGGGCGACAATTCGCTACCATCTAAGTCTTCCGGGAAAAATTCCGCAATCCAGAACTTCTTGCTAACTTCGTAAATCGCTTGGAGTTTGTTCGAGGTATTCTCATCTGGCCCAAACACCCGGAAGTTAGTTGGGTTCATTTTCATCACATCCCGCAAGAAAACACCCAAAGGTTTGGTATTTTCTGCTTCAATTTGTGCGGGTTTATCAAATTTCACCCCATATTCCCGGAAATCAGGCATCCGTAAATCTTTCCGCAATAATCCGCCATTAGCGTGGGGATTAGCACCAATCCGACGAGTTCCCTTCGGTGTTAAATCTTTGAGTTCGGGAATTAATGTACCGTTTTCATCAAACAGTTCTTCTGGTTTATAGCTGTGTAACCACTGTTCTAACAAGTGGAAACTTTCTGGATTCTTAGCTACATCTGCCATTGGGACTTGGTGTGCTCTCCAGAAACCTTCTACCTTGTGTCCGTGAACTTCTCCAGGGCCAGTCCAACCTTTGGGACTACGCAACACAATCATCGGCCAACGTGGACGGAAGGCAACGCCTGTACTCCGGGCTTCATGCTGAATTTTTTTGATTTCGCCAATGCAATGATCCAAAGTAGCTGCCATTGCTTGGTGCATTGACTCAGGATCGGACCCTTCCACAAAGTAAGGAGTGTAGCCGTAGCCTTTGAAGAGGTTTTCTAATTCTTCGTGACTAATGCGTGCCGGAATTGTGGGGTTGTTGATTTTGTACCCGTTCAAGTGCAGAATCGGCAACACTGCGCCATCTCGCACAGGGTTAATAAATTTGTTGGAGTGCCAAGAAGTTGCCAGAGGCCCTGTTTCCGATTCGCCGTCACCCACTAACACGGTAACAATTAAGTCTGGGTTGTCGAAGGCTGCACCGTAAGCATGGGAAATGCTATAGCCAAGTTCGCCGCCTTCGTGAATAGAACCGGGAGTTTCGGGAGTGCAGTGGCTACCAACACCGCCTGGGAAGGAGAAATCTTTGAAGAAGATTTTCATTCCTTCTTCGTCTTCGCTTTTCTCTGGGTAAACTTCCGAGTAAGTGCCTTCTAAGTAACAGGGCCCAAGATAACCAGGTGCGCCGTGACCTGGGCCTACCAGGTAAATCATGTCTAGGTCTTGGTTTTTAATCACTCGGTTCAGGTGAGTGTAGACAAAACTAATTCCAGGACTCGATCCCCAGTGTCCTAACAAGCGTTTTTTAATTTGTTCTATTTTTAATGGTTCTCTCAGCAGGGGATTGTCTCGCAAGTAAATCATTCCCACTGCTAAATAGTTGCAAGCTCGCCAAAAAGCCTGCATTTTGCGAAGTTCTTCCCCACTAAGAGGCAATCCCTTTACTGTGGCTCGCGCTGTTCCAAAGGCGCTAATCGATACCATATCAGTGGTTGGTTTCGGAGGAGTTGCTACCATATTTCCTCTTTCTCAAGGTTTACTTGAATTTCTACAATTTGTACACAAAATCTAGTTCTGGAACTAGTGAGTTTTTTGTCAGGTTTTTATCTTTGTTAGCCAGAATTCCCGAAAATAATCTCTGTTAATGGATAGATTATTGACGATTATTTTCTAAGGTTTAGAGGTTTTACCGAGTCAAGATTAACTTGGTATAAGCATTTTTTATCTTTAGGTTGTTGAGTTTGATAACCTTCCCAGGTAGTTTAACATTTAAAATACAATTCATCCATCATTGCAACTATAAAATAAATTTTAAATTTTAGGATATTTGTATAGGATTTATCATTAAGGCTAATTTAATTAAAGTTAAAATAGCTTCATAGTAATTTATTTAATTTTTTCTTAAGGTAACAATTATCTTATCTTAAGTATAATGAGGTACTTTAATTGAAAATTCGCGAGATTCAGACCTTTCCAAATCAAGAAACTTATGAAGTTTCCCCAGTTGTGCAAATATTCATGCTGTTAAAATTAAGTTTGAATATTGTGGAGAATACTATTTTAAAGGTTGTTCTATGAGCTTAATGGTGTATTTTTTACGACATGGACAAACAGTTTATAGCCGTGCTAATGATTATTGTGGATCGCTCGATCCAGAGTTAACAGATGAAGGAATGGAGATGGCGCAGGCTTTTGCCCAAGCATATAAATCTTTTCCTTGGACGGCGATTTTTTGTAGTCCTTTGCGCCGTACTATAGCGACTGCGAAGCCATTGTGTGATGCTATTGGCATGGAAATGCAATTGCGAGATGGACTTAAAGAAATTACTTATGGAAAGTGGGAGGGTTTATCTCCTGAAGAAGTTAGTTTACAATTTCATGATGATTACATTCGTTATTTAGCAGATCCGGGTTGGAATGCGCCAACGGGCGGGGAAAGGGCGGTTGATATTGCCCAACGCAGTTCTATTGTTCTTGAGGAGATTGAACAAAAGTATAAAACGGGTAATATTCTGGTGGTGTCTCACAAGGCGACAATTAGAATTATGCTTTGTTGGTTGTTAGGAATTGATGTGGGGAGGTTTCGCGATCGCATTTCTGCCCCCGTAGCTTCTGTAAGTGTAATAGAATACGGTGTACATGGCCCTTTACTTCATGTTTTAGGCGATCGATCTCACTTAAGCGAACGTTTACGAAATTTGCCCGGTACTTAAACTGTTATATTCTGATTATGTAAAGTGTTTGTACAGGAATTAGAAAATAATGTTAGAACCAGCAAAAACTGTCCACATCTATCAAAAAGAACCGGGAATTAAAGAATTCTCCAAAGGTGAAGTAATTTTTACATCTGGAGAGATTGGCACGGTGATGTATGGTTTACTTGAAGGAGTAGTCGAGTTATTTGTTGGCGATAAAGTTGTAGAAACGATCGAAACTGGTGATGTTTTTGGGGAAGGAGCATTAGTTCATGAATCACATCAAAGAGCTACCACAGCAGTAGCGAAAACTAATTGCAAAGTTGCCTATTTAGATAAAGATAGATTTCTGTTTGCCGTGCATGAAACACCTGTTTTTGCCCTAGAAGTAATGCGGAGTTATTCAAATCGTCTACGACGATTAAAAAGTCAATATTAATGCTGCTAGGGGGCAGAAGTTTTAAGTAGTTAAATAAAGGGAATTAAACCCCATGAAAATACTAGTTCTCAATGCTGGATCTAGCAGCCAAAAAAGCTGCCTTTATGCCCTAAAAAAAGATGCGTTACCATTGCAACCACCAGAACCACTTTGGGAAGCACAAATTGATTGGACTCACCATCAAGGAGTGGCAGAACTGAAGGTAAAAACAATTCATGGGGCTGTTTTAAAAGAGGAATTAAAAGTAGAATCTCGACAAGAAACTGTTGAGTATATGCTGAAAACTCTGTGCCAAGGTGAGACTAAAGTAATTGATAGTTTAGCAGAAATTGATTGCGTTGGTCATCGGGTGGTGCATGGAGGAAATAAGTATCACAAAAGTACTTTAATTACCAAAGAAGTCAAAGAAGCGATCGCAGATTTTGCCAAATTTGCCCCCGTACATAACCCAGCAAATTTAGAGGGAATTGTCGCTATAGAACATATTTTAGGCGAAAAAGTGCCGCAAGTTGCCGTTTTTGATACGGCGTTTCATGCCAAAATGCCGGAAGCAGCTATTGTCTATCCCCTACCTTATGAATTTTATGAACATGGCATTCGTCGCTACGGATTTCATGGCATTAGTCATCAATATGTTTCCCAACGCGCAGCCCAACTTTTAAGTAAAGATTTAACATCATTAAAATTAGTAACTTGTCACTTAGGTAATGGTTGTTCTTTAGCAGCTGTCAAAAATGGACACAGCATTGATACCACTATGGGATTTACTCCCACTGCTGGTTTAATGATGGGAACTCGTTCGGGAGATATCGATCCAGGAATTATTATAGACTTGTTGCGAAGGGGCTATACAGGTGAACAAATCGATGATATTTTTAATCGCAAATCAGGATTTTTAGGACTTTCGGGAATATCTGCGGATATGCGACTTATTGAAGAAGCGATCGCTCAAGGTAACACCCGTGCTAAACTCGCATACGAGGTTTATATTCACATTTTACGCTCTTTTATTGGTGCAATGATTGCTTCTTTGGGCGGTGTAGATGCTTTAGTATTTACTGCCGGAGTTGGGGAAAATGCCGCTAATGTGCGTGCTGATGTTTGTGCAGCTTTTGAGTTTTTAGGACTGAAAATTGACGAAGATAAAAATAATCATAAACCTGTAGATCGAGATATTTCTACACCTGATTCCCCAGTCAAAGTTTTAGTAATTCACACACAAGAAGATTGGGCGATCGCTCAAGAGTGTGTTCGCTTAACTCAATTAGTGGCGATTCATTAAAAACTGGAGATTACATTAAGTAAATTTTATGCAATTAATCGATCGCTATCGGGGATGTCTTCTCGGTTTAGCCACTGGCGATGCCGTAGGAACTACCTTAGAGTTCCAGCGACCCGGCACATTTACACCAATTAAGGATATGATCGGCGGTGGTTCGTTTAGACTACAACCGGGACAGTGGACGGATGACACTTCAATGGCATTGTGCTTGGCAGAAAGTCTGATCGAGCAAAATGGATTCGATCCGATCGATCAACTGCAACGATATCTGCAATGGTATCAAATGGGACACCTAAGCAGTACGGGGCAATGTTTTGATATTGGTAACACCGTGCGAAAGGCGCTGATGCAGTTTGAAAGGACAGGGGAACCCTACTGTAGTTCCACTGATCCTCATAGTGCTGGGAATGGTTCGATCATGCGCTTGGCACCAGTACCCCTGTTTTTCGCCCAAAATCCCGAACAAGCTATGGAAATGTCCGGGAATAGTTCTCGCACAACGCACGGTGCAGCAACAGCTGTTGATGCTTGCCGATATTTAGGTGGGTTAATAGTCGGTGCGGTTAATGGAGTCAGTCCAGAGGAGTTACTTTCGAGTCACTACAGTCCAATTCCCGGCTATTGGAACGAAAACCCCTTAGTTGCGGAAATCGACGAAATTGCTGCCGGATCATTCAAAGACCGCCAACCTCCAGAAATTAGAGGAACGGGCTATGTAGTGGAATCTTTGGAAGCAGCTTTGTGGGCATTTTACCACAGTCAGTCTTTTGAGGAGGGCTGTCTTTTAGCCGTCAACTTGGGCGATGATGCTGATACAACGGGTGCTGTTTATGGGCAGTTAGCTGGAGCTTTTTATGGAAAGCAGGGAATACCTCAATCCTGGCGCGATAAGTTAGCACATTACAATTTAATTGAATACTTTGCCGAGCAACTTTTTTCCTTAGCCCAGTCGAATTGAAATGTAAGTTACAGAGAAGAAACATTAACAAAAAAAACTGTGCTTTTAGTTTGAAAATTAATAAAAAATTTAATCTACAATTTTAGTGGTGCTCCTCAACTTTTGAGTATGACTTGCCTTGCTAGAAAAACCTTCACAAGGTAAAAGTTGGCTATGCACAAAGAAAATTTCACTGCCTCTACCAGCAGAAATAATATGATTGAAACTTTAACTCATGCTTACGCCCCGTTGTTAATTTGGACGGGGCTAGGTTTGCTGCTATTTAATTTTTTACCAGCTAACTTTCCCAAACTGTTAGGTAAAAGTCTTTATTGGTTTGGAGTACCGATCCAAATTTTTGTGTTAGCACGTCAGACGGAATTTTCCGACGGTGCGCGAATAGTACCTGTATTGACGATCGCTATAGTATTATTAAGTATTGGTTTAGCTTGGTTGACTTGGGAGTTATTAAAATGGTTAACTAACCAAAAAGAACCCAAACCAAATTGGCTAGAAAAATTTGGATTAAATTCTTCCTTTTTTAAGTTTAACTTTAGCGATCGATCGGTGCAAGGCAGCTTTATTTTAGCTGCAATGTTAGGTAACACAGGATTTGTTGGATTAGCAATTACTAGTAATATTATTAGCGCCGAAAACACCAATTGGGCAGTATTATTTAGCGTTACCAATAATGTCATCAGCACTTATGGAATCGCTGTATTTATTGCTAGCTACTTTGGACATTCTGAAACTAAAACCAACTTGTGGATACTGTTACGCGATGTGATAACTGTTCCGTCTTTGTGGGCATTTGCTCTAGGTTTCTTCACCCAGAATATAGAAATAACACCAACTATTGAATCTGGATTAAATATAGCAGTTTGGGTAGTAATTGCAGCGGCTTTAATATTAGTAGGTGTGCGCCTGCGTTCTTTGCGCGGTTATCAAAGTTTAAAACTAGCCTTAATTCCTAGCTTCATCAAAGTCATCCTTGTACCTTTGCTAGTAGGATTAATCGCCACTTATTTTGGGTTAACTGGCGAACCTCGTTTCATTTTAGTATTAATGGCAGGTACACCGACAGCTTTAGCCGTGCTAATTCTAGCAGAAGTTTATGAACTCGATCGCGAATTATTAGCCAGTAATATCGCCATGACTACAGTTGGGTTATTATTCGCCCTTCCTATGTGGTTAATATTCTTTGCTTAGTTTGTTGTAACGACTTTAGTCGTTTTGTTCCAGATAAAAGGACTAAAGTCCTCACAACAAACGAGGACTAAAGTCCTCACAACGAACCAGCATAAAAAAAAAGACGGTTGCCCCGTCAGATGTACATTTAAACCCAAGTTTTAGTGTAGAAGTAACTTCACCAGTAGAACCCTAATTTCCAGATTTTGGTTTCAAAGCTAGCAATATTTCCATATTACTAGTTGATGAATCAGGCTGAGTAGCAGTTAAACCAATACCGCGAATTGAATTGAGAAAAGCACTAGCTTCAGGAGGAATCGGACTTTGTTGATTGTTAGCCAAATTGCGATTCATCAAAGCCATTGTTTTGTCCATATCCAGGTAAAAATATCCGGCATTTGGTTTAGGTAAAGTATTAGTAATAGCCTTAAATGATGGGCTATTTTCTAAAGATTGAGAATTACTAGCCATCGCATCAACAACTGAACCACCAGTAGCGATAAATAGCGATTCTCCATCTAACCAACCATAACCTAACCAGGCTTCTTGTCCAGGGCTTGAAAATTCGGTAACAGTTTTTCCCTGAATATTTCTTTGTGTTACATTAATCGCCTGAGCCTTGGCTACTTCATTGATTTTTGCTAAAGTATTTTCGGCGGTTTTGCGATCGCTAGTTTTTAAAACCAAAGCCCCGCCAAAACCGAACTGTGCTGAAATACCTTGATTAGCAGAAACCGCCCCTAAAGCAAACTCCCCATCCATCCAACCAATAACATCTTCATCCAAATCTAAATTGAAGTTAGTTTTCAATTGTTGACGCATTTGCTCAAATTGTTCTTGCCACCCCGGAATACTTTTTGTTTGCGTCACAAATGCTGACCAACCTTGCTTAATTCCCTGACCACTAACTAAAGCCACAGTATCCAAAGGAAATTGAGCAATTACTTTCCCCGGAGTAGGTTTGTATTCCACTAAATTTAAAGCCGGATCAATTTTAGCAACCGCCTTTATCCTAATTCCAGAATTATCAATTGCTATCCCTGCCACCAAAGACTTAATCATTTTTAGTTGATTCAAACTTTCTGGAGGTAATGGACTAGCATTAGGATTATTAGCTATTAACTGTTGGATGGAACTACCATAATTAGGTAGATAAAGTTGCACAACCGGATTTTGGATATCTACACCCTTTGTCACCATTGAGCGAACACCTTCTTGACTAGCAAAAGAAGGCTCACCTTTATAAGTATCAATTGCCGATTCTACAGATTTTTTGCTATCTGAAAATATTACATGATCGCCTAACACAGCAACATAAGTTTTACCACTTTTATTTGTTGGCTCTAGGATTTTCACTCCCTTATAGTCACTTTCGGCCAACTTTTCCTTTGATGTATTGAGTTTATTAGCAAAATTAAACAAGCTAATTTTGTCCTTTGTACCCACAACAAATAGTAGGTTTGGTGCATTAACAACTGAGGGTGTTGGTGGTGTTGGTGGTGTTGGTGGTGTTGGTGGTGTAGGGGATGTAGTTGCAGGTAACACCGCAAACATGACACTACCCAACCAAGGTTTCACATCTTTGTCATAATCTATTTGTGACTCCTTCAGCATTTGTTGGTTAAAATCAGCAAGGCTTTTCCCAATTAATTGTTGCGCTTCTTTTGTGCCAAACTGTTGTAATTGTGCCCAACTCTTTGCATCTGGAGAAACAAAACCTGCCATCAAAGCTTCATCTGGAACAATCTTCGCACTAGCCAGAGGACTAACATCACTGAAAGTACCTCTTAAATACAGATAACCAAGAGTTGCCCCACCTGCGATAACGGCAGCAGCACCAATCCCGACTGGAATTAGCCAATTTGATTTTTTTTCAGGCATTTTTTTAGGTTTATTCAGATAGTTATTACAGAGTTGAAAAATTAGCTCTCACCCTGAGAGCATCTGTAAACTTGCAAATATTTCTTTTCAATACTTCAACCTGAACGTTGGCTATTCCAGAAGGTAGAGGAAAGGCAGAGGAAAGGCAGAAGGCAGAAGGCAGAAGGCAGAAGGCAGAAGGCAGAAGGCAGAAGGCAGAAGGAAAGAAAGGCTCCAAGGCAGAAGGCAGAAGGAAAGAAAGGCAGAAGGTTATATTTTCTGCTTATCCCCTTGTCCCCTTGTCCCC
>NZ_JADEWG010000202.1 GCF_015207735.1 [Phormidium] sp. LEGE 05292 | reverse complement strand
CTCCCCCCCACCTCCCCTGCCTTTGCCAAAAAAAAAGGGGAGCCGCTTGGATAACGACTCTCCCGATCATCAGGGTGCATCTACTTACATCAATATACCATCCTGGGTATGAGGGGTGACACCCCTTTTTTAAGAATTTTATGAAGTTTGGTGGGTTTTTCGTAAAGAAGTTGTCAAGATTGCAACTTCTTGGCTAGGAGTTGGTTGGTGAGTTGGGGGTCAGCCCGACCGTTCGTTTCTTTCATCATTTGTCCGACGAAGAAGCCGAGTAGTTTGGTTTTGCCGTTGCGATATTGTTCTAACTCTTTGGGATTGGCGGCGAGGATTTTGTCGATTAAGGATTCTAAAACCGCAGGATCGGAGATTAATCCCTTATCTTTGACCATTTCCTTAACTGAACCGCCTTTAGTGAGCAGTTCTGGCAGAATTTCTTTGGCAATCTTGCCGCTAATGGTTTTGTCTTCGATTAAGGAGATGAGTTCAGCAAGGGTATCTGGTTTGAGGGCAATTTCAGTAATACTGAGTTTTTCATTGTTCAGGTAGGCCGTAATATCACCCATTACCCAGTTTGCCGCTTGTTTGGGGCTAGCACCATTAGCGATCGCAGCTTCAAAATATTCGGCGACGGCGCGATCGTCTGTCAACACCCTTGCATCGTAGGCGGAAAGTCCCAATTCACTTTCGTAACGGTGGCGTTTGGCGGCTGGCAATTCGGGTAATTCTTCTTTCCAGTTTTGCTTTTGTTCCGCAGAAACTTCTATTGGTGCCAGATCGGGTTCGGGGAAGTAGCGATAGTCGCTGGAACCTTCTTTGATCCGCATACTAACGGTTCTTTGACTTCCTTCTTCCCAGAGGCGAGTTTCTTGAACTATTTTTTCTCCGGCTTCGAGTGCAGCTGTTTGGCGTTCAATTTCATAATCGATCGCCCTTTGAATCGCACTAAAGGAGTTCATATTTTTAATTTCTACTTTAGTGCCAAATTCTTTTTGCCCAACTGGACGCACAGAAACGTTAACATCACAACGCAAGGAACCTTCTTGCATATTCCCGTCGCTGACACCGAGATAACGCATGATTCGTCGTAGTTCTTGAGCATATTCCGCTGCTTCTTGTCCCGATCGCATATCTGGTTCGGAGACAATTTCTAACAAAGGAACGCCTGTGCGGTTGAAGTCAACTAAGGAATAGGTAGAACCAGAAAGGCGATCGCTTCCTGCGTGAACCAACTTACCTGCATCTTCTTCCATGTGCAGACGAGTAATACCAATCTTTTTCCGAGTGGCGTTACCTTCTTCATCTACTAACTCAATTTCTAGCCAACCATGTTCACAAATTGGCAAGTCATATTGAGATATTTGATAATTCTTTGGTAAGTCAGGATAGAAGTATTGTTTGCGATCGAACTTGCTATAGGAAGCAATTTCCGCATTCAGGGCTAAACCAGCTTTTACGGCATATTCCAGCACCTTTTGATTTAGTACTGGTAATACTCCTGGCATCCCCATACAAATAGGACAAACATTTTCGTTGGGTGCTGCACCAAATTTGGTAGAGCAATTACAGAAAATTTTGGTGGCAGTACTCAGTTGACAATGGGTTTCTAAACCAATGATAGCTTCGTACTTAGTTTTAGCTGGAGCAGCTGTAGTCATGGTTGAATAAATTGCAGCTTTCTTGAGAATTGGCTTCTATTTTAACCTTTGTGTCCTCATAATGATAATCGGTTTCCCGCAATTTCTTCGCCTTATTAGCACGAACAATTTTTGCCTCTGCTACCAGCTAACTGAGTAAGTGCGCTAATTTTTTTAGAAAAATTACACTATTTATCTTCCTATATATTTACTAACAATATCGGCAATATATTGTTCTGTGACTATTTCCTTCTCCATTTCGGAACTAAACAGACTGCGAATTGCCGCTAATTCTCCTGCATCTAACCAAAAACCTGCACAACTTGGGCATTCATCAACTAACACCTCTCTTTTGATGCTGTAATAATGTCGCATCATCGGGATACCTGAACACTTAGGACAATACCTTCTCACATTAGGATTAACTTCCACTTCTGGACTTTTTTTAATATTTAGTAGGCTTTCTCCCTCTGCTTCTTCCAAGTTATCAACCTTTGGCAATTCAAACCGATCGAACCAAATACCCCCACAGCCACCTTCGCAAGCATCAACGATGATATTTCCAGCTAATTTCTGACTTAACTCGTTGCCACAAGCAGGACATTTCATATATTTACTCTCCTGACTAACTCTTTAATTTTACCCTTTCTGCTAAAAAGTAAAATAATATAATTCCAGCCAAGTCAGCGAGTAAGTTAATAATACTAGAGCTTGGCTTGGCAGAAAGTGTTTGGAGTATTTCATCTAATGTACAACACATAGCTATGATTAATGGTGCTTGGGGAAAAAAGATTCCAAATACCATTACATAGCGTTTATTTAGGGATAGATGGCTCAAAAATGTAGCAAACCCTATGAGGAAAAACTCTATCAATGTCTTGGCAAAAGGTATACCTTTTAATAGATATAAAAAATTTTTTAAATAAGCAGAATTAGAAATAAAAATTAAAATTCCTAAATATAAGCAGCAAGCGAAAATCCAAATTTTTTTTGATGATTTTATCTTGGAAAAGTTCATAATTGCTGAGTCTGCGATAATCTTAACAAAAACTACAAAGGCAACTCAGCTAGATCAGGAATTTAGCTGAATTTTATCAAACATGACTGTAGTTATCCACCCGATCGGGCAGATAGTGAAGATCACCCTATAGTCTTAATATTTTCTAATTTATCTCTTGTCGTCAATCTATCAAAATCCATATATATCTGATTAAGATAGGGGACAAGGAGACAAGGAGACAAGGAGACAAGGGGACAAGGGGACTCTGTACGGGCGGGTTTAGTAGACAACCTTTGCAACAAACAGACAATCTTTGGGTTCTCACCCGCCCGTACAACTCAAAACTCGATCGGGATTTAGAAGATTTCAGGATTGAGAGGATTTACAGATTGACTAATCCCGTTCATCCTCTAAATCAAATAATCTTGGTCAAACTTCCCCAGTCCCCAAGTACAGATTTATAATCCTTCTCGTAACTGTTTACGAGCAGTTTCTAAAGCTTCTTTTAATTTTGTAGCATCTCTTCCACCTGCTTGAGCTAAATTTGGTCTGCCACCGCCACCGCCACCGCAAATTTTAGCGATTTGTCCGATAAATTTGCCAGCTTGTAAGCCTTTTTTATTGACTTTTGGACTAAAAAATGCTACAAAATTCACCTTTTGGGGTTCAGGACTGGAAGCTAAAATTACAGCTGCTTCGCCTAATTTTTGCTGTAGTCTTTCGGCGGCAGTTTTTAATGATTCAGCGTCAACATTTGGCAGTTCAGCTACTAGAATTTGAAATTCGCCAACTGTTTCCGCTTGGGAAAGTAATTGATCGGATTTGGTAATAGCTAATTCGCCTTTTAAGGTTTCTAATTCCTTTTGATTTGCTTTGAGTTCGTTTTGTAAGTTGGTGATTCTTTCGGGAATTTCTTCGGGTTTTGCTTTAAAGCGATCGCTCAATTCTCGCACTACCTTATCCCGCAGATTCAAGTATTCTAACACTGCTGGCCCTGCGACGGCTTCAATGCGTCTAATTCCCGCAGCAACACCTGTTTCTGAGATGATTTTAAACACCCCAATTTCGGCGGTATTATTCACATGAGTTCCGCCGCAAAGTTCCATCGAAACTCCAAAATCTAACACCCTGACTTCTTCACCATATTTTTCCCCAAACATGGCGATCGCACCTTTAGCTTTAGCTTCTGCTAAGGGCAAAACTTCCACAACTCCGGCGTGTGCTTCTGCGATCCAAGTATTAACTAATTCCTCAACTTGTTGGATTTCTTCTGGAGTTAAAGCACGCGGACAATTGAAGTCGAAACGCAAGCGATCGAATGCTACCAAAGAACCCGCTTGCGAGATAGAATCATCGACAATTTTCTTCAATGCTGCTTGTAACAAATGGGTAGCACTGTGATTAGCTTGCACGCGCCGACGACAAGATCGATCGATTTGCGCGTTGACGCTATCTCCTACTCGTAAATTACCTCTTTCGATGCGCCCAAAATGGACAAAGAAATCTGATTCTTTTTTCACATCATGAATGCTAACTATAGAACCATAGCCGCTAATTGTACCGCGATCGCCAATTTGTCCGCCAGATTCAGCATAAAATGGAGTTCGATCCAGTACTATTTGTACTTCTGTTCCTGCTTCCACTTCTTCCACAGATTCGCCATTAATTAGAATTGCTTCGATTTTGGCATTAGCTACCGCTTCGGTATAACCTAAAAACTGAGTAGCATGGATATTTTCAGCTAATTTATCCAGAGAACCTTGTACAGTTAAGTCTATAGTTTCGTGGGCAGATTGCGATCGCGTTGTTTGTTCCTTCATCGCCGCTTCATAGCCCACCAAATCTACCGTTAATCCCTCTTCTTCAGCAATTTCTTGGGTGAGTTCTAAAGGAAAACCGTAAGTATCGTAAAGGGTGAAAGCATCATTTCCAGGAATTTCCGTTTTCCCAGATTGCTTAACTCTTGTAATAGTTTCTTCCAGCAGTTTTTCGCCTCTTGCCAAAGTTTTTAAGAAGCGATTTTCTTCCCTTTGTAATTCAGCTTTAATTGTTGTTTCTCTTTGGCGGACATTGGGATAAGCTGATTCGGAAAGATCGATCGCAGTTTCCGCAACTTTCGGAGTAAATTCTTCTGAAATCCCAATCAATCTACCATGACGCACTACCCGACGAATTAACCGTCGCAAAACATAACCGCGCCCGATATTTGATGCCCGAATTTCATCAGTAATCATGTGCACAACTGAACGGACATGATCGCCTATTACTTTTAAAGAAACCTTGGTTTTTTCATCAGCTTTAGCGTAATCAATTCCAGCAATTTCCGCCGCAGTTTTGATAATCGGCAAAATCAAATCTGTCTCGTAATTATTAGGAACACCTTGGAGGATTTGCGCCATCCGTTCCAATCCCATTCCGGTGTCAATATTCTTGCTTTTTAGAGGAGTTAAATTTCCCTCAGCATCCTGGTTATATTGCATAAAAACCAGGTTATAAAATTCAATAAACCGAGAATCGTCGTTTAAATCGATCTCGTCGTCGCCCCGTTCGGGATGGAAATCGTAATATAATTCTGAACAAGGGCCGCAGGGACCAGTTGGGCCTGAATTCCAAAAGTTATCATCTGCACCCATGCGTTTAATTCGCTTTTCTGGTACTCCTATTCGATCGCGCCAAATTGCCAAAGCTTCGTCATCTTCCTCGAAGACGCTAACAGCAATACGTTCTTTGGGTAAACCAAAAATTTTTGTAGAGAGTTCCCACGCATAAGCGATCGCAATTTCTTTAAAATAATCTCCAAAGCTAAAATTACCCAGCATCTCAAAAAAAGTATGATGCCTTGCGGTACGCCCGACATTTTCAATATCGTTAGTGCGAATACACTTTTGCGATGTGGTGGCGCGAGGAAATTCGGGAGTTCTCTGTCCCAAAAAAATCGGCTTAAATGGTAGCATCCCAGCAATAGTTAACAAAACAGTGGGATCTTCCGGGACTAAAGAGGCGCTAGGCAAAATTTGATGTCCTTTTTCGGCAAAGAAGTCGAGGAATTTTTGTCGAATTTCGCTACCGCTAAGATATGGGAGAGATGCAGGCATGAGTCTGTCTAATTGTACTTGGTGATAGGGGGCTAAGGGTGACAGGCAAGATGCCTGTCCTACGAGACTGGGGACTGAGAACAGGGAAAGTTTGACCAAGATTATTTTATTTACAGGATGAACGGGATTAGTCAATCTGCAAATCTGCTCAATCCTGAAATCTTGTAAATCGCGATCGAGTTTTGAGTTATTTCCCCATACTACTCAGTTTTCAATCTCCAAACCCCCATTGTAACTATATTTTGCCTTTTATTTCCGCCCCCTTGGGAGCAGGGGGGCAGGGGCGCAAATTATTGAAAACTTATCCTAATTCCTTTTTACCTTTCTTCCCTTCTGCCTTCTGCCTTCTGCCTTTCCCCTATTTGTTAACACTATTTGCTAAAAACTAAGTAGTGTAAAAACACATTAAATTAAGTAAACTAGCCTTCACCGCCAAGGTTATCTATGCTAATTTAAAGATGGACACCGAAAGGAACAATAAATCAACAAAAAAACAAACGGTTCGGTCGCGGTGTCTCCTGACAGGAACCAAATTGCAGTTATCAAGGCATAGCTTAAAGAAGTGGCAAAACGCTCTTTTGTAGAGCAGTGCCAAACCCGGATCAGGAAAGACCAATCTATGCGAAGGCCGTGGTATTCCAACTGCAATTACGATTGTCCACCTTAGTTGTTTACCGTTTATCTTCGTCCTACTTTTTGACGATTAACACTTGAAAATTTTGCTCATTTTTTCCGAACGTGCCTAGTCCCATTGACTAGGCATTGTTGTGTTTGTGGGTAGGGAATTTAGAGTAACTATAATTAAATTAGTATTTGAGAGTTTTGGTATAAGTTTTAGGTGGGAAATAATTGTCAATTTCCATATTGCAAGACTTGTGGATTTAGAACTCATGCTGATATAAACGCTGCAACTAATATTTTAAAGATGATTACATATTTAGAATTAGCGATCGCTCTAGAGGTGCTAACCTGGAGATGCTCAATTGAGGAAAACGGTCATTAAGCAAGCCCGATTTGGCAGGAAAGGGGAAACGCTCCTGAAACGGAGATATTAATATAAAGCAAATAATACTAAATTATGATAAAAGTTTTTCTGTCATTGGACATAGATAAAGTAAACAAGTATACCTGTTCTTTCGATAGAAGTTTAGAGGCAAACTATTAGTTATTGTGCTTATTAGGTTAGTCAACGTACAGATAACATTTCAGTGGGTTAATAATGGCAGAAGTAAGAAATTAGTATTTCAACCTAATCATCTACCAAAAGTGTTAAGTAGCAAGGTGATGGAAGACAGACTGAGGAATATTAAGTAAAAACATAATTCCTCTGAAGTTAGATAAATGGCTTGATTAGGTCTAATCAATTCTGGTTCAAATAAATGTGATTTAAAAAACACCATTTTTATATACCAAGAACTTGCAGAGATTTAGGAAATTAGAGGAACCTTTACTATGAAGTCTTTTGACTTGTCTAAAGTTGTTTGGGCTAGTGTTTTCGCTGTGAATTTAGTGACTCTTCCCCTAAGTTTACCTAGTTCTGCTCAAACTGGTGGAACTGGAACGGGTACTGGAACTGGTACAACTGGTGGAACTGGTACTGGTACAACAGGCGGTACTGGTACAACTGGAACGGGATTGGGAACTGGTACGACAGGCGGTACTGGAACGGGATTAGGTACTGGTACAACTGGAACGGGAACTGGTACAGGATTGGGTACTGGTACAACTGGAACGGGAACTGGTACGACAGGCGGTACTGGAACGGGACTGGGTACTGGTACAACTGACGGTACTGGTACAGGATTGGGTACTGGTACGACAGGTACAGGATTAGGAACTGGTACAACAGGCGGTACTGGTACAACTGGAACGGGAACTGGTACGACAGGCGGTACTGGAACGGGACTGGGTACTGGTACGACTGACGGTACTGGTACGACAGGCGGTACTAGTACAGGACTGGGTACTGGTACAACAGGCGGTACTGGTACAACTGGAACGGAAACTGGTACGACAGGCGGTACTGGAACGGGACTGGGTACTGGTACAACTGGAACGGGGACGGGAACGGGAACTGGTACGACAGGCGGTACTGGAATGGGACTGGGTACTGGTACGACTGACGGTACTGGTACAGGACTGGGTACTGGGACGACTGGTACGGGAACTGGTACAACTAGTACGGGAACTGGAGTTGATACGACAGGCGGTACTGGTGCAGGACTGGGTACTGGGACGACTGGTACGGGAACTGGAGTTGATGCGACTGACGGTACTGGTACAACTGGCACAGGAAATGGAGTTGGTACGACTGACGCTACTGGTACTACTAGTACTGGTACGACTTCAGGTGCGGTTGGTTCCCAGCAAGTTAGTGCTGCCCAAAGCGATCGCAATTCCCATTCCAATTGGGGCTTACTAGGTTTGGTTGGTCTAGCTGGTCTAGCTGGTTTATTCCGCAAACCCAAAGAGACTGTGCCTTACCGCGAACCTAACCCAGCAAGTACCACTAAAGACAGATTTTAGTTTTGCAGAGTTTTTGATTTGAGAATTTGATTCTCAGGAAAGCTGACATTTCTACAATTTTCTTTTTTCTTCGGAGATGAAGGACAATGAATTTAATTAACAAGTTGGCTGGTTTTTTAGGAGTTGTGGGAATTAGTTCTTTACTTACTCTTCCCGGATTTGCAGAAGTAAATCTCCACAAATCTGCTAATAACTCTTTGTTACTCGCACAAAATTCTCCTGGTCAATCTACTTCTAATCCCATCAACGATCGAGGTTCTGCTGGTTCAACTGGTGTAAATGCTGTTGATGATCCTTGCCTCAATGGTACAAACAACAATCTAGGAAGTTCTTCTAGTAGTAGTAACTCTAGAAATTCTTCTACTACTGCTAGTCGCAGAAATTCTTCGGGAAGTTCATCTTATCCTTCAGGAGACGATCAAAGCATAACAGCTCAGAACCAAAGATGTCTCGATCAAGAGCGTAATAATTCTTCCAATGATTCTACTACCACTCCTGGAATGAGAAATACACCAGGCAGTTCTACTACTGTTCCAGGTTCCACAACTTCACCATAATCTGCTGTAAAAGCACTTATCCTAGTTAGTTTACCAAGATCAAATAGCTTTGAGTAATGACTTTAGTCCTTGATTCTACTAAATTGAGAGACTAAAGTCTTTAACTATGTTGAGGTTTTTCAGTTCAATGTCCTCTTTCTGAGTCTTGCAAAGATATATATAAGTACGGATGTTTTTTATTAACTGCGTTTATCTGCGGTTTTTAAATACCATTTAATCTGCATTGCAGCAAAAATCTTGTGGGAATTTCTGGATGATTACCAAAATGCAAGTGAATGTATGAAGCATGAATGTTATACAAGTTCCATCCTTCTTCATTTACTAAGTTAGCAGAAAAGCCATTAATTTTAAACAAGGGTTTCGCTGGAGTTTTAGATAAGCTGGAACGATGAAATTCATGCCCCCAAACGATCGCGCCAGCAGCTAATATTGGGCTATCCTGCAATGCTGTTGCTTGGCGATATCCTAATGTTAAACGGGAACCCATTTCTGCTTTTGTGGGTAAAAGTCCTAACATCGGGTAACAGTTTCCTGAAAAAGCTATTATTTCCTCGCATAAGTACATTAAACCCCCGCATTCTGCATAAGTTGGAGTTCCTGTCAAAATCGCTTTTTTAACTGCTTCTCTAATAGGAAAATTATCACTTAATTCTTGGGCAAAAACTTCGGGAAAACCACCTCCAAAATAAAATCCTTGCACATTTTTGGGCAAAGTAGTATCATTAAGAGGACTCCAAAATACTAATTCTGCACCTAAGTTTTCTAGTAAATCTAGGTTGTCTTGATAATAGAAATTAAATGCTTTGTCTTGTGCGATCGCAATTCTTACAGGGGATTGGGGACTGGGGACTGGGGACTGGTAA
>NZ_JADEWG010000201.1 GCF_015207735.1 [Phormidium] sp. LEGE 05292 | reverse complement strand
GAGATGGGGAGATGGGGGGACAAGGGGAATTAAATTTTACATTTCCCCTCTGCTCCCCTGCTCCTCTGCTCCTCTGCTCCCCTGCTCCCCTGCCTTCTGCCTTCTGCCTTCTGCCTTCTGCCTTCAAAAAGCCTTCTGCCTTTCTTGCATTTACTTATGGAGCCAAAAACGGAAATTAGTCGCCTTCTAGATATTATGCCTGCCTCCGGTCGGATGATGTGTAAAATCATCAGTAAACCAGAGCAAAAAACAGTCATCGAAAGCCCTTATCCTTTGCCTTGGAATGGGACAAGAGAAATTTGGATTAACTTTGATTTGTGGAGTCGTTTATCTCTACAACAACGAGATTTGTTGTTGTTAAGAACAGTTTCTTGGCTAATAGGAATCAAATGGTTTAAACCTGATGTTTATCAAGGTGTAGTAGTGGCTGCACTTTTGGGGGGAGTATTTGAACTGGTGCAGCGAGATGTAGTTGGTGTAGTAGTTGCTGGTGGATTAACTGCATTAGCAAGTAGCCAAATTTGGCGGAATAATCGCAATTCTCAAGCGCAACTTTCTGCCGATGAAGCTGCTATTAAAGTGGCAATTCGTCGGGGATATTCGGAAACAGAAGCCGCCCAAAGTTTAATCCGCGCCATTGATGCTGTAGCGCAAATTGAAGGGCGTTCTAACCTAGATTTTATCGAATTAATGCGCCGCCAAAATTTAAGAGCGATCGCAAATCTTTCCCCAATAGGTGTCCCAGAAACAATCAAACAAGAATAACTTCTGCAATATGTCTCATCCGATTTACCTTAATTTAATTTCCTTTTTGGGAATTGGGGGATTTTGTATCATAGTTTGGCTCTTCTCGGAACAGCGCAAAATTATTCCTTGGCGAGTCATCATTGGCGGCATACTCTTACAATTAATTTTGGGATTTCTGGTATTTCAATTTCCCCTGACTAGAACAGCCTTAGAAATATTTAGTAGTTTGTTAGACAGCGTATTTTTAGCAGCAGATGTGGGGGCAAACTTTGTCTTTGGCAAAAACATTGTCCCCCTACTGGGAAAACCGCCAGATGTGAATTTAGGCTATATTTTTGCTTTTCGCGCCCTCCCAGCAGTGATATTTTTTTCAGGTTTAATAGCATTACTTTATAACTTGGGAATAATTCAAATTATCACAAAATTTTTCGCCAAAATTTTCTACAAAACTATGAGATTAAGTGGTGCAGAATCTCTTAGTGGTGCAGCAAATATATTTGTAGGAATTGAAGCGGCAATTGCTGTTAAACCTTATATTCCAAAAATGACACGCAGCGAAATTTGTGCAATTTTAGCTTGTTGTTTTGGGACGGTGGCTTCTTCCACATTAGCAATTTATGTGAATTTCCTTAAACCAGTATTTCCCAATATTTTAGGACACTTGGTATCAGCATCAATTATGGCAATACCTGCCTGTTTTGTCCTATCCAAAATCTTAGTACCAGAAACAGAAATTCCTCTGACAGCCGGAGGAGTTCCGGTAGAAGAAAAGCAATCAAATGATTTAGAAAAAGTACCAACTGAGACAGTAGGCGGAGAATTAATTGAAAGAGTTAGTCCAATGGATGCAGCAATTTTAGGCGCACTCGATGGGGTAAAAATGGCTGTTTCGATTGCGGCAATATTAATTTTAATTTTAGGATTAGTTTCTTTAATTAATCAATTATTGGGTGAGGAAACTTTACAAACAATTCTGGGAGTTTTGTTTTTTCCTTTCACATTACTAACTGGAATTCCTTTTAATGAAACTTGGATAGCTTCGGTAATTATTGGACGGAGACTGTTAGAAACAGAAATTCCTTGTTACTTCGCTTTAGCGGAAGCAGCGGAGGCGGGGAAAATTAGCGATCGCACAGTCCTAATTGTCAGCTATGCTTTAACTGGATTTGCTCATATCGCCTCAGTTGGCATCTTCGTCGGTGGTACAATTGCTTTAGCACCTTCGCGCCGCAAAGACATTTCCTCACTCGCTTGGAAAGCTTTATTTGTTGGGACTTTAGCAACTTTAATGATTGCTTGTGTCGCCGGGTTTTATGATACAGGAAACCCCAGTATTTTAGGCAAATAAATCAGTCTGTTGTGAGGACTTCAGTCCTAATCAGTTTGTTGTGAGGACTTCAGTCCTAATCAGTTTGTTGTGAGGACTTCAGTCCTAATCAGTTTGTTGTGAGGACTTCAGTCCTAATCAGTTTGTTGTGAGGACTTTAGTCCTAATCAGTTTGTTGTGAGGACTTTAGTCCTAATCAGTTTGTTGTGAGGACTTTAGTCCTTGCCCCCCTACTTAGGAAGGACTGAAGTCCTTACAACGAACCTTATTACTGGTCTACTGCTGTCACTCGCCAACTTAATTTTAAGTTAATCCAGAAATTCCAGAAAGTGACAATTCCAATAGCAATTAAATTCGCTGCATATCGACCGTAAGGCAATCGATCGAACCCGAAAACATTATACAACAAATTCAGCAGCAACACATTTAAAATTAGTCCTGCCAAACAAACCAAATTAAACTTTAAAAACCTTTGGAAACGGTGACGCTTGCCTCGCTGTTTCCGGGAGATATCACCAAAAGTCCAAGCATCATTCCACAAGAAATTATTCACAATTGCCAACTCTGAAGCGATGATTTTGCTGCGAGTTAACCCCCAAGCCAAAGTAGTTGGATCGCTCAACAAGTAAAGCATCAACATATCAACAAATACGCCACTTAGACCGACCATAGCGAAGCGCAAAAACCGACCTACGGGCCAAAGAGAAAAGCGCAATTTGAGTAAATGTTGAATGTATTCTAAGTATTGTTTTCCAGTAACTTTACTTTCACCATGTTGACGTTCTTGGAAAACATAACCCACTTCAGCTATCCAACGGATTTTTCCCCTACCTAACACTTCAATGAGGATTTTATAACCCAAAGGATTCATTTCTCGATCGACAACACAGGCGCGACGTACCAAAAAATAACCCGTCATCGGATCGGAAACACGACTTACCACTTCTGGACAAATAACTAATCCTAAAAGTTGTGCGCCACGAGATAAAAACCGCCGAATCAAACTCCATTCACTCACGCCGCCGCCTTCTACATGACGACTGGCGATCGCCAAATCTGCCCCCCCTTCAATTTGCTTCCAAAGCTGCAACAATAACTCTGGGGGATGCTGAAGATCGCCATCGATCACCCCTAACACCTGTCCCCTAGCCACTTGCCAGCCACGAATCACCGCCGTCGAAAGTCCCCGTTCCTCCACTCGTCGCATCACTCGCAATTGGGGATACTCCGAAATTAACTCTGCTGCCAATTCCCAAGTACCATCAGGACTATTATCATCCACCACAATTAGCTCATAAAGTCCCGACATCAATTCATCCAAGAGATGGCACAATTGTCTAATTAGCCGCTTAATGTTTTTCCTTTCGTTGTAAGTCGGAACAACCAAGGAAAACAACAGCGAATCACTCCCCACATAAACAGGTGCAGGTGGTAAAGCTGGAATTACCAACGCCCCTGATGGTGCTGTTATTAGTAAATTAGATTGGCTAATATTCATTAGAGCCAGATTTTCACTATCCAAAAACACGAATTCAAACTTTAACGATAAACTAATCCCGGAAACTAATCTAGCTTCACAATGCCAATTCTTTTCCTCAACTGATAACTCAGAGGATAGAAGACAGGAATAGTTTAATTTTTTCCATATTGCCAGTCATGAGGACGATCAAAAATCTAGACAAAGATAGATTCCACAGCTTTACTTAAGTAATTTTCCTGATTTTTTCGGGATTTGCATCAGTTATTCAGTAAACTAATTGCTTTATCGCTATTAGCATTAAATTTTTATCAAAAAGGTAACTAGCAAATTTCCCAAATAATGCTGTGAGAGTTTATCTAGAACAAAAACAAAATAAATTATCGTAGTTTAAATTTTATTTGATAAAACCTTAAATTTGGGGCTTGTATCCTGCTTCGGGTTTGGTCAAAATGAAAAAGGAAGTTCTAATATCCTGAGATATCCTGTGATTACTAAAACAGTTGATGCAATTCTTGACCATGCCCTCGCAGGTTACGATATATCAGAAGCAGAAGGAATTTTGCTTTTGCAACAAAAAGATGCAGATATTATTGATGCTATTCGTTCTACTGCTGACGAACTGCGACATCGACAAGTCGGGGATACAGTAACTTATGTTATTAACCGCAACATTAACTTTACCAACATTTGCGAACAACATTGTAGTTTTTGCGCCTTTCGCCGTGACGAAGGAGAAACAGGCGCTTATTGGTTAGATTTAAACCAGATTTTAGAAAAAACTACTGATGCAGTGCAAAGAGGTGCTACCGAAATTTGTATGCAGGGAGGACTTAACCCCAAAGCTAAACTTAATGGCACTTCTTTAGATTACTATCTCAACATAATTAAAGGCATTAAAAACGCATTTCCTGAATTACATTTACACGCCTTTTCTCCTCAAGAAGTGCAATTTATCGCTAGAGAAGATGGACTAACATACGCTGAAGTAATCGCCGCTTTACAAGATGGCGGAGTTGATTCAATGCCAGGAACTGCTGCGGAAGTTTTAGATAATGAAATTCGGCGGGTAATTTGTCCTGAAAAAATTGATAGTGCGACTTGGTTAGAAATTATTGGTGTTGCACATAAATTAGGATTACCTACAACTAGTACCATGCTTTCGGGACATATAGAAACACCTGAACAGCAAATTAAGCATTTTAGTTTATTACGAAAACTGCAACAAACTGCTAAAGAAAAAGGATTTATTGGCTTTACTGAATTTATTCTTTTGCCTTTTGTGGGACAAGAAGCACCGAAGCCGCTACGCCGCCGAGTTGGGAGAGATCAACCAGTTTTATCAGATGCACTTTTACTAACTGCGGTAGCGAGAATTTTCCTGGGAAATTGGATTATTAATCATCAACCAAGTTGGGTAAAACTTGGTTTAGCAGGTGCAACAACTGCTTTAACTTGGGGTTGTAATGATATTGGTGGGACTTTAATGGAAGAACATATTACGACAATGGCGGGGGCTCAAGGTGGTACTTGCATGGAAGTGTCAACTTTACAAGCTGCAATTAGTTCTTTGGGGCGGAATTATCAGCAGAGAGATACGGTTTATGGCAGCATAATGTCGAAGGCTGAAGATAGTTGGGCGATCGATTAATTCAGTGTGACTCCATGCAAAAATCTGTCTTGGGGAATAGAAAGGTTTCATCAAAAGTGCAAATACAATCACGTTATTGTCTGAATCAAATACAGGCTAGAAAATTTTTCGCCCCATTGAATATAGGAGCCACATGAGTACAATTACTACCAAGGACGGTACACAGATCTACTACAAGGACTGGGGTACAGGACAACCGATCGTCTTTAGTCACGGCTGGCCGTTGAGCGCGGATGCTTGGGAATCACAAATGTTTTTTCTCGCCTCGCACGGCTACCGCTGCATTGCACACGATCGTCGCGGTCATGGTCGATCGAGTCAACCTTGGAACGGTAATGATATGGACACCTACGCCGACGATCTAGCGGAACTCTTCGAGGCGCTGGATATTAAGGATGCAGTGATGATCGGACACTCTACTGGTGGTGGCGAAGTGGCACGCTTCATCGGTCGTCACGGCACCGATCGCGTTTCCAAGGCAGTACTGATGGGCGCGGTGCCACCGCTGATGCTCAAGACGGAGGCGAATCCGGGTGGGCTGCCCATTGAGGTTTTTGACGGTTTTCGTGCGGCATTTTTGGCCGATCGATCGCAGTTCTTCCTTGATGTAGCCAGTGGTCCCTTCTTTGGCTTCAATCGACCTGGTGCTAAAGTCTCTCAAGGGCTGATCTATTCCTGGTGGATGCAGGGTATGATGGCTGGCTTCAAGAACGCTTATGACTGCATCAAGGCGTTTTCAGAAACAGATTTTACCGAGGATTTGAAGAAGTTCGACGTGCCAACGCTGATCGTTCATGGCGATGACGATCAAATCGTGCCGATTGGTGCTTCTGCCCTCCTGTCTGCCAAGCTGATTAAGAATTCGATTTTGAAGATTTACCCTGGTGGGTCACATAGCCTGGGTGATACGAGCAAAGAACAACTTAATACCGACCTGCTGGCATTTGTCAAAGAGTGACCCTCACTGTTTAAGATCCGAACGGGTGCATTCTCTTATGGAGAGCACCCTTTGCGATCGTTTGTTCAGTTTCATCTAGTTTGTTGTAGCGACTTTAGTCGGATTTAAGACTGAAGTCACTAAAAGGAAATAGATCGTCGGCTTCTTTTGCTTCTGTGCTATCATTTTTTTGATAATTTGTTACTTTTTAATGGCAACCAAAGCAGGGCTAAGTAGTCATTTTTTTTGACTAACTCCCAAAGCAACAAAGGAATTGCACAAGCAACAATGAAGGCACCAAGGTTAATGAAATAATTATAACTATGAAATATCTTCGATAATAAACCCAATGCTTTCAATTGAAAGAATTGATGAAATATTAAAATAAACATACTTCCAGTACCAATGTATGAAAGTATATCTCTTATGCCTTTAAATTTAGAAATTAAGTTAGAAAAACATAAGATAATATATATTCCACAGATTGCCTCAAAGGTAGATATTATTATATTGTCGTATCGTCTCTCACTCAGATCCATTGTATAGTTAAAGTAATAATGACAAAAACAAAATCCGAACAAAATCAATGCAAAATATTGGTAGTTAACATTGAAATTAAAAGCTTGTTTTTTGAGAAGTAATCCTAACAAGAAGAAAAATAAGCTAATCAACACAATATCTAGACTAAGAGGAAGCCCAGTCAATAAATTATCGTTAAAAACTAGGTTTAAAATGGGTGTATTATTAATCGGGATTTCCCAAAATAAATGAATAGTTAATATCCCTATTATTAGAATCAATAACATCACAACAATTTGCCATAGCTTGTTGATTACGCACAGATTAGTTACCTTTATAAGCAACCATGAAACAGTGAAAATAGCCCAAAGATGTGGGAGAAACCACAAGGGAGCCCATTCAGCAGGAATTGTACTCTCTGTTCCATAAACTACCCCAGCGATATATCTTATTGGTGAATAATGGTTCAAGGGTATATAAATTGCCCCCACCACAATCAATGTCACAAAATATGGTTTGATAATTGAGTCAAATTTTCCTTGCATTAATCTTGTTATTTTGTCATCAGCCTTAAAGAACAATCCTGCTAGAAAGAAGAACAATGGCAGATGAAAGGAATATATTATGTTAAATAATTCTCCCTGTTCCTTTAATACAATCTGGTTATGACCAAATACAACCAGTAAGATTCCCAAACCTTTCGCTATATCAATATGTTGTAGCCTACCATTCATCACTTTTACCTCAAAATCTAACATTTCAGCTCGTGGTTGGTAGTTGCACGCTAGGGATAAATCGAAGGGATTTTGCTTGATGACCAATACTTATAAATAAGTATAGATTAGCACTTTTTATCGGAATGAACCAAACGTTTACTACTAACTATTGAGAGAAAAATTCAAAATCTAAAATTTGTTCTAAATTATACGAATATTCTAAGGTAAGCCTTCATAATTTAAAGAATTTTCTCTAAAAACTAAAGCTAATATATATTGATATGCTTGTGCGATTGTCTTTTTTGTCTGCCTAAAGATTCAATTTCGTCAACCAAATTGACAATATCCCAGCAATTTAAAATACCTTCACGAAGGAATTTGCTTGCGCCTGTGTCCAATCGCTGTGTTACTGCGTCAGAATATATTGCAGCAGTTTTGGGATGACTTTGGCTTGGGAATGGTAACATTATCAAGATAAGTCGATTCATTTAAGTAAAAATCCCAGGCTTTCTCGGCTGTGGGAATTTCCAGATAATGAGGAAAAAAAATAAATCTTCTCTAATCCTAACTGTAGCTGCGATCGCCGCAATAATTAATGGTGGTGCTGCTGCTTACTGGGTATTAATCCAGGAAAAATACTCTGGGGAGAACTTACCTGTAGGTGCTGCTTTAATTCCCCAAGATGCTTTAATGGCATTATCTGTTTCTACAGATGAGCGGCAATGGCAACAGTTGCGAGAGTTTGGTACATCACAAAGTCAAGCTGGTTTTGAGCAAAGTTTAGCGAAATTGCGCGATCGCTTTCTCACCGCCAATGGTTACAATTATCAACAACATATCCAACCTTGGCTGGGTAAACAAGTAACTTTAGCTTTTTTGTCACCCCCGAAAAAAACCTCCCAAGGGAAACTGACTAAACAAATTACTCCCGCCACAGAATCAGAGAATGCTGAATCTGAAGCGCCAGAACCGGAAAAACAATCAGTAGTGATGGTGTTACCAATAGATAACCCGCTTCAGGCAAAACAAATATTAGAACAACCCCAAAGTCCGTTTAATAAAAATCAATCGACTGAACGCGAATACCAAGGTGTGAAGATTAAAGAAACCAAAGTAAATGAGGATGAAAGTTACTCAACAGCCGTTATTGATGGGAAAATTTTAGTAATTAGTACAGATAGTAGAGGGATCGATCGAGTAATTGATACCTACAAAGGTGGGGCATCTTTAGCAAACACTCCCGGATACAACGAAGCTTTGCAAAAAATCGCTGACAACCGAGCTTTTGCTAGGTTATATGTAAATATTCCTGCCGCCGCAGTAGCAGCAAAAACTGCTCAACAGCAACTTTCTCCCCAAGGATTAGAGCAAATTCAACAACAGCAAGGTTTAGCATCAAATATTATTTTAGAATCCCAAGGAATTAGGTTTAAAAATATTTCTTGGTTAAAACCAAATAGTCAACGGAGATACCAAATAACCAATAATGCAGGAGAGATGCCGCAATTGTTGCCAGCTAACACTTTAATGATGGTTTCTGGCGGAAATTTAAAACAATTTTGGCAAGAATATGTCCAAGGTGTTGAATCAAATCCGATGACACCTTTTAAACCAACAGAGTTAAGAAGTGCGGTAAAAAATTTCACAGGACTAGATTTAGATCAAGATTTGGTTTCTTGGATGGGAGGAGAATTTTCTGTATCATTAATTCCGGCAAAGCAAGCGAATCAAGCAAATGAGCAATTTCCCAGTATTGGGCCAGGTGTGGTATTTATGGTGAAAACTAGCGATCGCCAAACAGCCGAAAAAAATCTGGCACAACTTAATAGCATAATGAGTGATAAATACAAATTTAAAGCCGAAAAAAGTCGATTAGGTAATCAACCAGTAGTCAATTTAGTATCTCCAATATTAGGAGTAAAAATGTCTCAAGGTTGGTTAGATGGCAATGTGGCTTTTATAACTTTAGGTGCGCCAATTACAGAAGAAATTGTACCTCGACCCAAAAACAATTTAACTCAAAACGAATTATTCCGTAGTACAGTTCCGTCAGAACTTACACCTAATAACGGACACTTTTTCATTGATATTGAACGAATGGGAGTAGATACTACAGCTAACTTGCTGAGTTTTTTATTAAGACTTTCACCGGATATCACTACTCAAAATAACCTGAGAAATCAACTTTCTTCCATGCAAGCAATTGGCGTTACCGCAGCAGTCAGCGACGAACGCAGTAGTCGCTTCGACATTTTCGTGAAGCTGAAAAAAGTCAGGGAAGGAGGGATTTTGCCTGCGCCTAATGTACCAGCGAAGTAGGAGCAGGGGAGCAGGGGCTGTCTCTTATACA
>NZ_JADEWG010000200.1 GCF_015207735.1 [Phormidium] sp. LEGE 05292 | reverse complement strand
CGTTTAACAACTCTAATTTTAAAATGAAGAATCCTTCTTTTTCATAAGCAGTGAAAACTGTAACGTTTGGTAAGTTTAATAAGGTATCTAGATGAAAATCCATCGTCCTTTTCGGGTAAAATGTAGTGCTAACTACATTTTACCCCATGATGCCGGAAGACCCCAGAATTTTCAATAGTTGGCTTTCATCAAGTAAGTAATCCTCTTCTTTTACATTGTCTGTTAAATCTATATATTGCAAATAACGTAAAGTATTCGGTATCTGTTCCTGTGGAGTTTCTTGCACCAAAACCGGGATGATGCGCTTGTGTAGGGAAAGAGCATAGTTAAGTTCCTGCTGACAATATTCAGAGTTTAATGCTGCTGGTGAGAGCAGAATAACTAAATTATCAGCTTGTTCAATGCCGCGCCTAATCGCTTTATCATAAGCTTCTCCTGTTTGAATGTCGGTGGTATTTGTCCAGACTGTAATGCTTTCTCGCCTTAAGCTGTTGCGAATTTTCTCCATCACCTGTTTATCTTCGTGGGCATAAGCGAGGAACACCTGAGTCATCAGGTTGTGACCGTTTTTAATACTTTCGGTGATGTACTCGCAATGTAAGTCAGTCGGGGTGCAGGGCGCTTGTTCTCCCTTGAAGCGAATTTTCAACCAATCTTCTGCTAGTTGGCGTTCCTCCCCAACTAGCAAGTAGCGCGACTGCTTCCGATTTCTTTCCCAGTCTAAGGCTTTGGCTAAAAAGAAAGTATGTTGAGATACATATTCTTTGTGCCGTGTTAAAAGCCCCAGCAGTCCTTCTAGTGACTTATCAAAATCATCAATTCCTTCACGGAAATATACCCAGTTAATTTTGCCAATTTCTGGGTGCATATGGGAAAAACTCGAATGTAGTCCCTTGGCTTGATAAGCTTCCCAGTCTGCATCTGTTCCTTGAGGGTATCGTTGCTGCCATGTGTCACGACTAATCTGTTCGACGTGCAGCAGGGGGATAATCCGCTTATGGCGCTTGAGAGCAAGCTGGATTTCTTTGCCGCAATAAGGGGAGTTGACTGAATGGGGGGCGATGATGTAAAGAAAGTTGTGTGCCTTTTCAATGCCATCATCTATTTGATTCTGGAAATCTACTCCCAGGGGAATATCATTTTGGTCAAACCAAACCTTTAATTCCTGTTCTACCAAACGAGAATGAAGTTTTGTCGCAAAAGCTTTGCTATCAGCTCGACCGTAAGAAATGAAAGCATCGCAAAATTGATTATTCATGGTTGTGGTAGATACACCATTAATTGAGATATTCATCAATGATATTTATTTGCAGGTATATGCAGTGGAAAGAATCAAGAAGAATTGCTGTCTAAGGTAAATTACTTATTACCTTAGATAGATATAAATATTAAAATTTTGTTATACCAGAGAATATCACACTATACTTAAGCAAATCAACTTAATTTCAGAAATAGCTCTGGGTTGTGCGCGATCGCTATTTCCACGTAGTACGATCGCAAATAGGCTGTATTTGTTATTTATGCTACTTTTCAGTATTGATACCGTCGCAAATAAGCTGATTGTCCTGTTCCACCTCAAAGTTGTTCCTCAAGTCATCCTTCACCTAAACACAAGCATTCTGCATAAGTGAATTTAGAAATAAATTTGCTAAATTTTACAGAACTATGGTTTTCTGCCAATTTGCAGCAGTAATTCTCTGCTTATCTGCAAATTTCTGGGATTCACTTGCCGCTGCAACATTGTCACAAAATTTATCTGCTTGTAACGGAATTATGCAAAATTATAAGTTTTTAGGGAGGTCGATATCTAGGACTAAACTATAGTCCTCCTGAAATAGGATGGACAATTTATAAATTGTCCCTGATGTCAATCATTGTGATTGAAAACACAGGTTAATTGTGATTAAACAGCAACCTATGAAAGTTATTTTAGTTCAGGCTATATAGTAAGAAGGAATAATAAGTTGTTTTTTTGCGAGGCATAAACTTTACCTTTGATTCTTTCTGTGCAGTCACTGGAGATTCCCATGCAACCTCTCATGGACTTGATCCCCAACTTCTCTCACTTAGGCAACAGCGTCGAAGAGAAACGTCCCCGTACTGTTGTTCTCAGACCTAATGGTTGTCTTGATAGTGTGAGTAGTCCAACTTTTACCAAAGCTCTCGAACAAGCTCTAGAGCTAACTACTGATACTGTAGTTATAGATCTTTTGTGGGTAGATTTTGTAGAAGCTGAGGGAATTTCTTGCTTAATTGCAGGGTTGAAATTAGCCTCTGCTTTAGGTAAAAATCTCTCTTTGCGATTTATGGATGTAACGACACAAGCGGCAGTTGAAGCTGCGTACAATCGTCAGTGCGTCTAAAGTTTTTCTCCCATTAATAATCACTACACCTGAGCTTTTAAGTGCTAATTCATTTCGCCTCATCTACTTTTAAGTAGGTGAGGCTGATTGTTTATTCTGGGAAAATATTTACTTAACACTTGAGTTTTTTCGCTTGATTGTAGATGATTTAACATTTTACAATCAAAGCTATTATAGTTTGCCTAGTCTAGTAAAACTGGGTAATATAGTTTTCGGTTAATAGCTCATCTTTGTAGTTATGCAGATAATGAGTAACAAAAAAATTAATGCAGATAGTTAGTATGTAGAGTCAAAAGGGAATACTCTAAATTAGAAAACTATTTGGTTAAATATGCTTTTACCAAAATATTGGTTGAGGTCTAATTTAGTAAGTGTTTCACTACTCATCTAGTTTTTGTTAACTTTTTAACCAATGGATGACAGACAACTATCTAAAGTTTGGACTTTTGTCTCGGCAGGTTAAACAATACTTATTCCTGTAGTGCGCTGTTGAGTAAGCAGCTTGATGTTTATCGTTCATTTAGTACCAACCTGAGAGCCAATTCTATAGGTTTTTATTTAATAAAGGTGAGGAAATTAGTGGTTGCCTATTCCAATGTATCGAGTCCAGTAGAGAGTGAAGTAATTACAGAGAGTATGATTGTACCGGAAACGGTATTAATACCAACTACTTTACCTAACTTTACCAAAGATGAAATTCGGACAAGTCTAAAAGCATCTACCTGGGATGGTATTTTTGCAGCGATATTTTCTAGTGTTACAGGTGGAGTTTTGTTGAGTAATTTGTTGCTACAATTGGGCGCTAGTCCAACACAAATTGGGATGTTGTCTTCAGTGCCGATGGTAGTAAATTTACTACAACCTGTGGGAGCTTATCTTTCTGGATTCACTAATAGTCGTCACTGGTACGGTTTCTGGGTGTTTGGGATTTCCCGATCGCTTTGGTTAATTTTAGCGATCGCCATTGCATTTACCCAGAAAAACGACAATTTAGTACAATTAACACTATTAATTGTGTTTGCCAGTAATTTATTAGGCGCTTTTGGATCGGCTTCTTGGTTTAGTTGGATGGCGAAGTTAGTTCCCGAAAAATTGCGCGGTAGATATTTTGGGATTCGCAATAGTGCTGCTAATTTGGTAACACTAGTTGGTGTACCTTTAATCAGTATAATCATATCTGCTTGGCCGGGAGGAATGTTGCAAGGTTATAGTTTACTAATCTTTTTTGGGGTGATTACTGGCTTTATCAGTTTACTCTGTCAATTTTTTATGGCTGATATTAACCCAAAAACAGAAATAATCGCGGCTACTGACTCATTAGAAGAAAACGATAGCCAATCTTTGATTAATAGTTTTAAATCTTTAATTTCCAATAATTTTTTCCGATTCTTGCTTTACTTCGGGTTTTGGGCTTTTGCGATTAATATTAGCAATCCCTTTTTTAATCTTTACTTGTTGGACAATTTAAATATCAATGTTACTTGGGTAACAGTGTATAACAGCTTGTCTGCTGGAGCGAATTTATTCATGTTAGTTTTTTGGGGAAGACTAGCAGACAGAATTGGCAATCGTCCACTGTTAATTTTGCTGGGAGTTGTAGCGGCGTTAATGCCTTTACTTTGGTTGGGAACTGGTTATAGTCCGCTTTGTTTGTGGGTGGGATTACCGCTGTTACATTTATTGAGTGGTGGAGTTTGGGCGGCGATCGATTTGTGCAGCAATAATATTCAAATGAGTGTAGCACCTAGTCGTAATCAAGCTACTTTTTTTGCGATCGCTTCCGCTGTTGCCGGAATCTGTGGCGCTTTCGGGGCAACCGTCGGCGGCTTTTTAGCCGAACAACCTTTTTTCGGTGGTTTACCTGGATTGTTTGCTCTAACTAGTGTATTGCGATTATTAGCTTTACTTCCCTTGGTGTTAGTTTGGGAACAACGCAGTCACTCTGTAAGAGCAATGCTGCAAAATTGGTGGATGCAGTCGAAAGTAGTTGGTTGAGTTGAGGGGGATGTGACGCTACACTTTTGCGGTCGCCATTCTCCCGACAAAAAAAGCGATCGCCTTTTTGTAATCAACGCAAGTAAGTACGATCGCGGCTCAATCTCCTATCGTTTATGTGATTTGCTCTCCTGCTTACGGCATCGCGTAGATCACAGCGAAATCGCAAAATAGACAAAACAATTGCCAACTGTTAGCATGAAATTATTAGATAATTTTTTGCAAATATTATGCTCAGTCTGAGTGACATTTATCCTCTTTCGGAGTTCCAACGGGGTGCGAAAGCTTTCCTGGCAAAACTCAAAGAAACTAAAGCACCCATAGTTCTGACTGTGAATGGTAAAGCTACTGCCGTTGTTCAAGATGCAGAAAGCTACCAGCAACTTCTGGATAAGATTGAGTTACTGGAGTCTATTGTGGGTATCCGCAAAAGTATTGAAGAATTTGAGAAAGGGAAAGGGATACCTCTGAAGCAAGCATTTGCAGAACTTCGGGAAAAATATGGCCTACCAGATTGAAATATCTCCTACTGCGGTAGCGGATATAGAAAGCATTTTTCTTTGGATCAAGGAGGATTCACCGGAAAACGCTTATCGCTGGGTAAGAGGATGTTATGAAATTATGTTGACGCTGGAAAACTTTCCCAGGCGTTGTGCTTTGGCTATCGAAAGTGAATATATGGGAATAGAGGTACGCCAACTTCTCTATAAAAAGCAATTCAATATTTTATTTACTGTTAGTGAAATAGTTGAGCAAGAGCAAGGAATTGTGCGTATTCATCGCGTGCGTCGTTGTTCTCAACAAGCACTTCAAAGTATAGATCAACTCTTAAGTGATGAATCAGAAACTTAAACTGCGATCGCCATTCTCCCGACAAAGAAGCGATCGCTCTTTCTTCAAAAAAAGCGATGGCGATTAAATCCATCGGCGATCGCACTAAATTGCAGTGAGCAGTTACCTCGGCGAAAGAGGAAATCTCAGAAGTGATTCTCTTAATCCCCGTGCGTTCACGCCGGGGCGGATGTCAAGAGTCTATTAATCTTTAGTTAAACAATTGATATTAATTACTGCTATCAAAAACAGTTTTTGTATCATGATAGTGCTGATGAAGAAGTTTCCCACTTTTGGCTTCTGTGTTCTGCCTTCTGTCTTCTTACACTAGATGTAGTCCTATTGGAAATCCCACAGGCGAATGAACCAAGTTGATTATTTGCGGATTAGCTTAATCGATCGCTGCAATTTTCGTTGTCAGTACTGTATGCCAGAAGGTGCGGAACTTGATTATATTTTGCAGCAACAATTACTTAGTTACGAGGAACTGCTGACTTTGATTGAGGAAGTGTTCATTCCTGTAGGGTTTACTCGTTTCCGCTTGACTGGGGGTGAACCTTTGTTGCGTCCAAGGGTGGTGGAGTTGGTGGGTGCGATCGCATCTTTACCCCAAACTCAAGATTTATCAATGACAACTAACGGGTTTTTACTCGCACGGCTGGCGCAAGACCTTTACAATGCAGGTTTGCGGAGAATTAATATTAGTTTAGATTCTCTCGATCCAGAAATTTTTGAGCAAATTATTGGTAATCGAGGGCGTTCTCGCTGGGAACAAGTTTGGCAGGGTATTCAAGCTGCTTACCAAGTTGGTTTTAATCCCCTCAAACTTAATGTGGTGGTTATTCCAGGGGTAAATGACCATGAGATTTTAGATTTAGCTGCTTTGTCGATCAACCGGGAATGGCACGTCCGCTTTATTGAATTTATGCCGATCGGAAATTCTGATTTGTTTGGCGATCGCGGTTGGGTAGCTTCTGAAGAGTTGCGCCAACGGATTCGATCGCGCTGGGGCTTGACAGAATCACAAATACGTGGTAATGGCCCTGCTGATGTGTTTAAAATTCCAGGAGCTAAGGGAACGCTGGGATTTATCAGTCAGATGTCGGAGTGTTTTTGCGATCGGTGTAACCGAATGCGGCTTTCTGCTGATGGTTGGTTGCGTCCTTGTTTGTTGAACGAAACGGGACAAATTGACTTAAAAACCGCCCTCCGCAATGGTGTTAAACCTGCTGAATTAAGAGAGCGAGTCAGAGAATTACTAAATATTAAACCAGAGATTAACTTTAAACAACGTCACTCTGGAACCACAGGAGTTTACACGCGCACTATGTCACAAATTGGCGGCTAAGACAATTTTAGATTTCAGATTTTAGATTTTAGATTTTATCTCCAATCCAAAATCTAAAATCCTAAATCTAAAATCCTTAAGCTTGCCGTGAGTAGTACTCAACCACCAGTAGTTCGTTAATCTGTAGCGCTACCCATTCCCGCTCAACCACGCTGTTAACTTTGCCAACCAACTTAGTTTTATCGAATTCTAGATGGCTTGGTAAGTTAGCCAAACCGGGATATTGCAGGTTTGCTTGCGCTAACTGACGAGAGTTGTCTCGGTCTCTAACGCTAATTACTTCCCCTGGTTTACATTGGTAGCTAGCGATCGTCACTTTACGACCATTAACTGTAATGTGACCATGATTTACCATTTGGCGAGCCGCTGGGATGGTAGGAGCCAAACCCAAACGGAAAACAGTGTTGTCTAAACGCATTTCTAGTAATTGCAGCAACACTTGTCCAGTAGAACCAGTGGCGCGACGAGCTTTCCGCACATAACGCAGGAGTTGTCTTTCCGACACACCGTAGTTAAAGCGCAGTTTTTGTTTTTCTTCTAAACGAATCGCATACTCAGAACGTTTCTTCCGGTTTGCACCGTGCTGCCCTGGAGGGCTGGTTTTTCTCGCTGACTTACGAGTTAAGCCGGGGAGGTCTCCCAGGCGACGAACCACTCTGAGGCGTGGGCCTCTATATCGCGACATCTCGCTTCCTCTCTAGTATCCAGATCAAATTTTACCCAGAATTTCTAGTATATAGTTAAACTAACAATTTGTTTAGCTGGGCGCTCATAAATTTTACCTTAAATGGGGAACACAACGGAGTTCTAGTTGCTGTTGATTTGAGTTTCTTTACACAGAGGGGAAAAAAGATTGTCAATTCTTTCCAGACTATCTATAGTTCTGAATGTTTCTCAGTTCCTATATTTTTTACTACAACTAGCATGAGAATGCTGTTTCGTTCTTTTGCCCCATCTTGGGCTTCCCTGCTTTTGTTAACAGTTACCATTCCCAGCCAATCTCTGGCTGTGGAATCGAACGCTTTTGATTATGATTTCAAGACTTGTGGACAAGAGTTGGTGCGTGCGGGTGTTCCAGCATCTGTGGCAGCAGAATCCTGTTCCGCCTCACTTTATCCGAGAGATTTAACCACTTGCGTTTTAACTATTTACAGACAAACGGAAATTTCTCCTGGTGATGCGCTGGCGACTTGTAGACAAGTACGAAGACCCCGCGAATTAGGCAACTGTGTAGCAAACATTAGCCTGAATACTACCGGGGGTGCTCCGGGCGCAATTTTGGATAATTGTCGTCGGAGTCTGTTACCAGATCGTTTTGGCAGGTGTGTTGTTGGTTTAGTCAAGTCGTTAAATCTGGGCGTGGCGGGAGTGATGGCAGATTGTATTGATGGTAGCGATCGCCCTGAAGATTTCTACCCACCTGGATATTATCCGTTGCAGCAAGCCCCCCCGCAGCAACCATTAATTGTTCCCACACCAACCACTCCCTTAGTACCACCATCATCCGATCCAATCAGACTTCCGGCTGTCCCATCTACTCCTTGATCGAGCTGTGTTGGCCTAGATTCCTAATAATTTAATTTGTTGATTTTCCGTCTCCATCTTTGGGACGGCTTTTTTTGTTAATTAGTTACCAATTTGCACATTAGTAAGTGATTTATGTCACTGTTTTTAGTAAATTTAACTCATAGAAAAAATACTTTGATCTCACAACCTGTAATTTCCCTTAATCACATTTAATTCTTCTTTGAATCACCCTGAAGCTGATTTATATAAACGATATTATTAAGTAACGAGTTTAAGTTTTCATCATGCAAGTCCAACTCCTACCTAATGCTATTTCTGAGTTATATGCTCAAGTTAGTAATTCTGGACAGGTTACTTTGGCCGATCGTTATGGATTAATGGCAGCAGTATTGGATGAATCTCTGGATGAGGAACAAAGAATGGCTGTGAATCGGATTATTTATGGCATACACAAAAGAAAGTTAGTCATTGTAGATGAAATTTCTAGCCTTTCATAGTGCTTTGCTCGGTTTTGAGTTGCGCTAAATTAAGATTTATTAGTTTTATCTATATCAGATTTATAAATATCTACTTTCTAATTAGCTAATCCCATGACAAACTAAAGATATACAATCTCTCTCTACCTGTCTAGTTAATCACTTGGACAGGTTTTTTTAATGTTTATAAGACTTGGGGTAGACAATTTAGTACAAATGTACTATAATATATTCAAGTTGAGTCCTTAAGCCAATCTTTTTTCGGAACTGGCTAATGGAAAAAGTTGTAAAGTATGGATGCGGGTTTTTGCTTATGAATAAGCACTATATTCTCAATCTCAATCCTCACGCGAAGCAGGAGTGGGATCGTTGCACTTTGCGAGATCCGCTAACAGCTAAGCGTCCAGATTTCGCTAAATTAATTGCAGAAGTGGTGGGGGGAAAACCTGGTTCTTACCTAGTTTCTGTGCAGATTGAAGTTGAAGTTTTGGATAAAGCAGGTTTACCACAATCTGAACAATTAACGCTTAGTTTGCCGGAAATTTCGGCTCATTCTCATCCGCAGGAATTAGTTGCTTAGTTTAAAAAGGTAGAAGGCAGAAGGTAAAAATTTCCCTTATACTTCTGCCACGCTGCTACTAGTGAGTTGTTGCTAGTTATGTAATTTTGCTGGCTACTGTTTCAGAGGATAAGTTTTAATGCTCAAGCTGAGTGATTATCCGGTAGCGATCGCTAGAACTGCCCAAACGATCGCAGAATTAGATTATGAATTGTCTGCTTTACGTCAAGTAATATCTGCTTTTGAATGCAAAGCAGATTTAATAGTTGGAACTGATTCTAACCTGAAAAATGACACGCAACGGAAAGCGCGAAGATTTGAATTATTGCAAGTTAATCAGGAATACCAAAAAGCTCAAGAACTCTCAGCAAAATTAACAACTGAAAAAAACAATGCTATTGCTCATTTGGAATATCTGAGAAATCAGTTCAGTGTTGCCAAATTAGAAGCGAGGTTAATGATTGCCCAACAACTTTCCGGGTTGGAAGCGCGAGAATTTGCAGGTTTTTAAATACGAATAAACTTTCTCCTTTGGGTGGCGGTAGGGCTTTTTGCCCTACTCTTTTTTTGAAGGCAGAAGGCAGAAGGCAAGAAAGGCAGAAGTAAAAATTCCCCTTGCCCCCTTGTCCCCTTGCTGT
>NZ_JADEWG010000001.1 GCF_015207735.1 [Phormidium] sp. LEGE 05292 | reverse complement strand
GACAAGGGGATGGGGAGAAATAATTTAACTATCTCTTCTCTTCTACTCCCCCTACCTCCCTACCTCCCTATCTCCCCACCTCTTCTTCCCTATTGCTTGTTACGATTTTGCCAAGCTAGTTCTAAAAGTTCTGCCCAACGTTTTTGGACTTGTTTTTGGGAGCATTTTAGGGCGGTGGCGATCGCTTGGTCGTTAATTTGGTTACGCTTTAATTGCAGTAGTTCTTGCTGTTGGGGTGAAAGTTTCTGCCAGAACAGTTGCCATTGCACAGAAGACATTCCCAACTTTTGATCGAGATCTGCACCTAACCATTGATGGACTAGTTGCCAGCGATCGGAACGAGCAAACTTTTCTACATAATATTTAAAGCGTTGCTGTAAATAATCTCGCTGCCGGGGAGACAACCCGAGAATTTCGTCAATTTCTGGCGCTGATAAATCTTGCAGTTTTAAAATCAGATATTTCACGCATTCGGGCTGTTTTTGCGCTTCCAAATATTGAATCAATTCAGTAATTAAATTTTCTCGCAACAATTCTTCTGAACGATCGCTACTTTCCGATACCATAGAAGCTCGCACTTGTTGTAGTGCTGATTCGTGTATAGATGCGCCAGCATCTTCACCTTTAGTTGACTCAGCGGCTAATTCAATATCGATTGCTGTTTCCGCTGGTTGGCGACGGGAAAATGTTTGGGCACGTAACACAATTAATTGCTGAGAAAGACCTGCTTTTACAAAAATTTTGCGTCGCGCATATTGTTCTGTAAATGCTAAATATTCAGCAATTTCTAGGGAATGGCGCGGTGTGTAATTTTCCGGTAGTTCAGCTTCTTTACGGAAGACTTTCAGTGACTCTATATAAAAGGCTTGCAAGAAATCTTCGATCAAGTTGTAACGAGTTTGAAAGCCAAGTTGCGATCGCATTGGAGCAATATAACGATAGACAATTGCCGCCAAAGTACTATGTAACTCAATCCGGCTTTGCCGAGAACCAAGATGATAATAAGCTAAACATTTTTGTACCCGATGTTTGACTAAAGATATTTGCCAAGAACGAACTTCTCCAGAATTTTGAATCCGAGAACTTTGCTGACAAATTCTGTCTACTTCTTTGGCAATACGACTCGCTACCCCCTGCATAGAAGCGGCAGAAACTTTTACAGTACTACCAGATTTTATTTGCGACTGTAGTTCATTCCAAGCCCGGTAAGTCAGAATTTCAATATCTAAAGCTGACTCATTAGCAGGGAAATCAACATCTATATTTGCAGAGTTTATTAAAGTTGTAGTGCTAGGTAAATTCATATATTCTACTCTCATAATTAACTTGACAGAGGGATTAACTAACTAGAAAAAATTTGCTGCTTTAAGTGTCTACACTTAAAATTTAGGCAAATACGGTTTATAAATGTGCTGGCGATGTGTCACTGTCTCAAGTTTTTTATTTTCTTGGTTAGACTTGCCATTTGTAAGTAGGTGTTCACCTCATAGAAGAAACTGCTAGATTACTTACACAGAGCGAATTTTCAGAATTTTGACTCAGTATAATTCCCCTGTTCCACTTCTCAACTTTAATTCGTGCAAAGTGGACAATTTCCCAACTGGTAGATACGGCAGAAGGGTGAAGTAATAAGTAGAAGGCAGAAGAGAGAAGGTTAGTAGACGGAAAGTTTTGCGATCGCGCCCAAAATCTCAAAAAATGTAGCTTTCAATCCAAAATACTCTGTTGTACTTGTGAAGAACCTCAGTTTTGGGAACTGGCGATTTTAAGCCATGATAAAGAGTCATATTATCAACGAGTGCCCTGCCGAAAAGCTTGCTTTTAAATGTGTAGGTAACTCTATATATAGGCTAGCAGGTAAGGTTGAGTTTTGCGATCGCCTACGGCACGCTGCGCGATCGCTCTTTCAAGTATCTCAGTCATAACTGCCGTAATGTCTGCAAAACAATATCAATATATTATGTTTAGGGAAATAAACCTAAACTAATCTACAAAGGATTCATGATTTTAAACATTCAGAATTTTTAGCTTGCTTATGTCCAAAACCTCGTTAAACAATAGTTTAACCAAATCTTCTTTGTATGGAGATAGTCGTTCTATAGCTCTACGCCGATATTCTTCGTATGGCTGGTTTTGGTTATTATAATACACATACATACCAGTAATTCTTAGCTGACACTTATTTTTTATTATAGCCAAATATGCTTCATTAATAACCCTAATGTTTACTCCTGCAAGTTGTGTTAATTCATATTCTTGAATAAGGTCTGCTGTTTCTTGATTAGTTACATAAACTTCTATAGCAAAGCCATTAACTAACAATCTCCTCACATAAAATATTCCTGAGTATTCATACTTTAGAGTACCTTTACAAGCCCAGCTTTCTGAATAGTTGTTACGTTGGCGGAAAACCTTTCTTAGGAAAAGGCACAAAGAATGCCAATCGTTTTCTTTAAGACATTCTCCTAACTGATTTAGATTGATACAGATGTGGATTACTCTTAAAGGTAATACGGCTTTCTGAACTCTCCAAGCATCTCGCCAATTTATAGAATCTTCAATAAGCTTAGGGTCTTCTTTTCGTGGCGATTCTACACCTAATACAAAGCTATATGGTGCAATGAGAATTAGTGTTTCTCGTAAAAGTGTTTCTGTAGGATGTAGCTTCTGCGCCTTAACTTTAGTTCTGTTCAACTGTGGATTATATTGCTCAATGTGCTGCCGTTCTATAGCATCAAGCTGTAATTGAGATATTAACTCGTAGTAGATCGTAAATTGTTTTTTTCGTTGCTTTTGTAGTTGATATAATCTATGGTGGTTATTACCTGACCAACGGCTGCGTAGATTTTTCGCTTGTCCGATGTACCAAACGATCGATTGTTCGTCTAGGACATAATATATTCCTGATTTTTCAGGAAGTAAATCTCTATACTTCAAACCTATATGAACTAATTTCAGGATATGTTCGTCTGCTTTCATATCTTAATCAGTGTATTGTCTGTCGATGATATGGGTATTCAAAGATAGAACTCTCGATCGCTTGTTATTGTGTTTTTATAAATTAGAAATACTAGGATTGATAATACAGGTTATCTTTTCACCTAATTAGGCAGGTTTAGGACAATGGTACGACTAAAACCTTGGAAAATCGTTGTATTAGCAACACCGATCGCAACTATCATTGCTTTCCTGATGGTAGCAGCAGGGCAACAAATTCACGCTTGGGGAATTAATTGGATTTGGGCTATCTTCACTCTAATTTTGGTGGGTTGGCGTTGGTTGTTGGTAAAATGGACGCAACCTGTGGTAGCACAAATAGAAACTGTAGTTGCCGAGGTAAATAAGGAACTGGAAGAAGCTGCTGCTGAAAGTACTGTAAGTTTACCTGCGGGAAATAATGCTGTAATTAAAGCCGAAGCAGCGTTACAAGAAATATTGAAAACTGCACAAAACGATCGCCCAGTTTGGGAAGATTGGGGTACTTTTTGGGAACGTTGTCAGCAGTTAGTAATTGCGATCGCACACGCATACAATCCAGAAGTAAAATATCCCTTACTTAACATCTACGTTCCTCAAGCTTACTCTCTAATTCGGGGCACAGTAGATGATATGGATCGCTGGATGCAAAAATTATCTCCTGCTTTGAATCAAGTAACAGTTGGACAAGCAGTGGAAGCTTATGAAGTCTATCAAAGATTAGAACCTTCGGCGCGAAAACTCTGGCAAATTTGGAATTGGGTACAATGGATAATGAACCCAGCAGCAGCGTTAGCAAGAGTAGCTAGTCAGCGTTCCAGCAACCAAGCAACTCAGCAATTATTAATCAATTTAGGTCAACTTTTGCGGGAAGCAGCTTTACGAAATTTAGCTCGCCAAGCAATTCAACTGTATAGTGGTATTGCCGCAAATCTTTCTGAATCTGCTGTTGCTACACCCACTCTTCCCCAAGCAAAAACCCAAACTTTACGAGATATTTTAACTCAAGCTGAACCAGTAGAAACAGTAGAACAAAAACCCGTAAATATTTTATTGGCGGGAAGGACTGGATCGGGAAAAAGCAGTTTAATTAATAGTTTGTTTCAGGCAGATTTAGCAGAAGTCGATGTTTTGCCTAGCACGGATAAAATTAAAAGTTATGAATGGAAAACGCAAAGTGGAGAAAGTTTAACGCTTTGGGATACGCCTGGTTATGAACAGGTAAAACGGGGGGAATTAAGGGATTTAGTAATTGATTATGCAACAAATGGCGATCTTTTGTTATTAGTTACTCCGGCGTTAGATCCGGCTTTACAAATGGATGTAGACTTTCTTAAAGATATTAAAGGAGAAGTTGCAGACATACCTGTAATTACAGTTGTAACTCAAGTCGATCGCCTGCGTCCGATTCGGGAATGGGAACCGCCTTATGATTGGCAATGGGGAGATAAACCAAAGGAAGTTGCTATTCGAGAGGCGACTGAATATCGTGCTAAACAGTTAGGAGAGTTCAGCAAATTAGTTTTGCCTGTTGTTACTTCGGATAGTAAAACTAATCGCAACGCTTGGAATATTGATATGTTATCTTTGGCTTTAGTAAATGCGATCGCACCTGCCAAACAACTGCGTTTAGCTCGATTCTTGCGTAATTTAGAAGCGCGAACTGTCGCTGCTGCTAAAATCATCGATCGTTACACTTTCCAGATGACAACTACTCAAGGATTAGCGGCATTTTTGAAAAGTCCGATCCTTCAATTTATTTCTACCATGTCTACTGGATCGCCATCTTTAGCTTTTGTCTTGGCTCAACAAATTCCTGTAGAACAATTGCCTGTAGTCATTGGTAAATTGCAAATGGCTTATGACATTTACTCACTGTTAAATGACAAATCTAAACCGATCGACTTTGATTTAAGACCGCTTTGGTTATTGTTAATTGAAAATTCGGCTGCACCCGATCGTAATGCTTGGGCATTTGGACACACTGTAGTAGAGTTTTGGACACAGAATCTCACAGTTGCACAACTACAGGAACGATATAATTACTATTTGAATTCCACTACTAAGTAGCTATTGGTTAATTTCTTAGTAACTTGAATTTAAGAGGCTATTTGGCTAAGTTTATCAGTTGTCATTAATTCACGAACTGATACTTTTTTCTGCAAGAAATTGTCCAAAGATTGGCTATATTTTGACAACGAAGGGGAGGAATTAAAATTAGGCATTTCTTGCCAACAATGGCGACAGTACCAATAAATTTTGTTATGACGAATATGCCGCAACATAGCATGAGAACAACAGGGACAACTTGCCATTTTCTTAGACCTCAATAACTAACAGAGGAAGGATGACAATTCATTTACCAGCGATGATTTAGAGGATATGAGGGAAATTTGAAGAACTTTTGAAGATGAACCTAAAATAACGGAAAAGTTACAAAAGTACATAATTGTTTATGTGAAAGCACTTAAGTGCAGGGGGACAAGGAGACAAGGGAAAGTAGGGCTACTTTAGTAATTTTTTTTGATATATAATTTGTCTCCAAAACCCGCCCCTGTAATATCAAATAGAAAAAAGAATGCAACAAATCGGCGATCCCCCATTATCCCCCTTAATAAGGGGGACTTAAAACGGAGTCTTGTTCCCCCCTTAATAAGGGGGGTTAGGGGGGATCAAGCATTTGTTGCAAACATTTAGGTATTCCATATAACTCAACCCTTTTTTCTTCTGCCTTTCCCAGTACCTAATCCTCAGTCCCCTGTCATATCATGTGTCCGCTTGATTAAGCATAATGTAGAGAGGTTATATATAACGTCTCTACAAGGTTTTGGATTAACAATACTATGGTTAATTAGCCGGATAACCACCTAAACAATTTGATGTTCCAGAAAACAGTTAGTTACTACTGCTAATAGATCCCGTTTGGTAAAAGGAGCGATTAAATAATCACTTATTCCTAGTTCTTTAATTAAAGAAATAGCTTCAAATTCGTAATTTGCAGTAATTAAAAGACTTGATACTTGCAAATTCTTTAAACTAGATTTGATTCGCTTCAGAATATCCTCTGTTATTAGCGAGTAAAAGTTTAATTCAAAAATGATGAGGTCAAATTCAAGATTAACAGCTAAATTCAAGCCTACAGCGATGTTACTGATTAATGCGATCTTAAATCCCTCCATATCTAGAATTTGAGCGATATTTGTGCCAAACTCTAAACTACTGGAATAATTATCTTCAATAATTAAAATTCTACTCACTATTCCTCTCTTGGAGTCACAAGGGTTGTACAGTCTTACTGAGGCTAAAAGTTTTACCAGGGGTTTTTCATCAATAAGTTTAGATACATTAATCAGTAAATCTCCTCTACAGTCACAAAAAACACCCATCAAACTTATGAGGATGACTACTGCCATAGTAAAGAGCGAATTTGAAGAAAACTTGAAGTTTACAAAAGTTAAAATTACCAGCCTAAACTTTGAGACATCTGTTCAACTAATTTGATGATGTTGAAAGGTTTAACAATTACGCCAGCAACTTGCTTTAACTGCTGTCGATCGAGAGAAAGAGTCGTAGCGGTTAATAAAAACACAGGGATTTTCCGTGTTGTAGAATTTTCTTGTAACTTCTGCAACATCTCAATACCATTCATTTTTGGCATGGAAATATCGAGCAAAATTGCATCTAATGGTTCAGAGTTGGCAATGAGAAGTCCTTCTAAACCTGAACCTGCTAGCAATACTTGCCACCCTGCTAAATCTTCTAAACAAGTCTTAATGACTTCTTGAATTGCTCCGTCGTCGTCAACTACGAGAATTTTTTTACTCATAATTCAATATACAAGCTGTTGTTTAAGTCTGCAATTAACCATAATAGTTAATTAATTAGGGCTATGTTTGAGGCGGCGAATAATTCGCGTTGCTATTTCAGTTCCCACTACTGATTTGTTAATGTAATCATCTGCGCCAGCGGCAAAGGCTTTTTCAATTTGTTCGGTGCCAGTATGAGAGGAAACAAACAAAATTGGCAAATGATTCCATTGGGGATCGTTGCGAACTACTTGACACAATTCTACACCGTTGAAGTCAGGCATTTCTAGATCGAGGATGAGTAAATCAGGTGAGCAAGCGGTGAATATTTGCCAGAAATTTTGTGGATTTTCTAATGTTGTTACTTCTACACCCCAAGATTTTAATAGGTTAGAGAGATGGGCTAAGGCTACTCGATCGTCATCAACAATCATAATGCGATTTCTGGAAGTTTTTTGGTGTTGAGCAAGTACTTCGCTCACTACCTTAAGAATCTGATGAGCAGGTAATGGTTTGTGTAAAAACGCACTAGTTCCTAAGCGAGCAACGGCTATTCGATCGCTAAAACTTTCTCTTCCTGTTAAAGCGATCGCCGGAATGGAAGGAACGCGCCGATTTATTTCTTCTAGTAAGGTGACTCCATCTTCTCTAGCACTGGGAAAGTTCAAATCTAGGAGAATAATATCGGGTGGTTTTTGGGAAATTAATTTCCGGGCTACAGTTAAGTCTGTAGCAATTTCTACTCGAAATCCCCAAGCGATCGCTTCAATTCGCACCCGTTCAGCTAATACTAAATCATCATCCACAATTAAAATTAAAGCTGAGTAAGAATTCTCTGTGGATGGTACAGGAGAGGTAGATTTTGGTTGAACTTCTCTATATATTGCTGCGGCTAACTCAGAAATTTGCTTAACTTGTTCTGCCTCTAGTTGTAAAAAATCTAGTTGCAATAATTCTTCTAATTCCTTAGCTAATTTTGATCCTTCCATAAAACCAAAAATACCCAAAGAACCTGCTAATTTGTGCGCTTCTTGTTGGGCTTGTTGTTGTAATTGAGCGGTCAAATTCCCTGCTGTTAAAGCAGCTGCGGCTTCTCCTAGTACGGCAATTTGTGCTAACATTTTTCCTTGAAACTTTTCCCAGACTTTAGAAGTAGCTGCTTCTACTCGCTGACGATATTCAGCATCAGTTTTGACTTCAGGAAGTTGGAAATTAACAGAAGTGGCTGTTTCTGGTTGATAAGAAGGGACTCGCAGCCGATAACCTAAACCATGAACTGTTTCAATTATATCTCTTGCCCCTGCTGCTTTAAGTTTTTGGCGCAAACATTTCACATGGGTACTCACAGTTTCTTCTCCTGGCGCTTCCGCAAAATCCCACAACCGATCTAAAATAGCTCGACGACTAAAAATTTGCTTGGGATTTAATAGAAATAGTTCCAACAAGCAATATTCTTTCGGAGTCAGGTGTAATAATGTTTCTCCACATTTAACTTCGTTGTTAACCGAGTCAAAGCAGACATTTTCCCAAGTAATTACCGAAGAAGAAACTGCTTTTCCTCGCCGCAGCAAAGCGCGAATTCTGGCCATTAATTCTTTGTAATCAAAGGGTTTTACGACATAATCATCAGCTCCAGCATCTAAGCCCATAACGCGATCGTTACTGCTATCTTTTGCTGTTAAAAGTAAGATTGGGTTATGATAACCTTTAGCACGGAGTTGCTTACAAACACTGATTCCATCGAGTTTAGGAATTACAATATCTAGCAAAATTAAATCATATTCGTATTCTAAAGCTAACTCCTGAGCTTCTAATCCATCCGCAGCCACGTTAACTGTATAATGATGATTGGAGAGGGTTTCAGCTAGGGCTGAACTTGTCAAAGAGTCGTCTTCTACTAATAAAATTTTCATTAAATTTTCTTCCTCGAAGGAGGGTGCGATTTGCTAATTCAGAATCTAGTAACGCTGCACGGAATACCAAATCAAAAATTAAAAAAATCTAAAAAATAAGCTATTCAACGATTTTTAATGGTTAGTTTCCGTTGCGGTACTAGTTATTTATTTATTAAGCTTTTAGCCATCAGACAATAGCTTAGTAAATAGCTCACCCCTCTGGACGGCCTGCTTAAGCTGACTGCTGAGTATTGGCTACTTTTATTGTCGCTGGTTTTTTAGTAGCTACTGTTACAAAAAAGAATTAATTTAGAATTGCTGCAACCCTTAAGATTTATATGAGTTTGGGAGTTGCAGCAAGTGACAATACAAAAGAAAATCTAAAATTTTGCGAAACGATGCGATATGGATGAGTTAATTATAATTAATTCATCCATGTCGGCATTTTACTTATTTTTCGATAATTTTTTCAATAGTCTGTTGACGAGAGTTTGATAGTTTAATAAATCGGGGCATTAGGCGATCGACTTTAGCTACAATATATTTTTGTTCGATTGTTATTTCAACATTATCACCAATGACAATTAATTTTCTGGTGAGCAATCAGTTAGACGGCTGCGAATTCGGTAAACTGACGTAAACGGGGTGGATGAAAAGCTAGGACCACCATGTTTTACACTAATAATGTGATCGACTTGGCAACCTAAGAAAGTATCTTCTTCAGCAATTAGGCAATATTCACAGAGGTAATCTGCACGTTTAGCAACTAGTTGTCGCAAGTTTTGCGGAATAGATGGACGAGTCATTAATTTATTGCTTGGTAACATACTGTCGTGCGCGTGCTTTGGCAAGACGCATGATATGTTCTAATTGCAGATAGAGGTCAAGTTCCGCTTTTTCTTCTGAGGAAATACCTTCATTTTTTTCGCGGTAAATCAGGTTTTCCACTCGTGCTTTAACTGTTTCTGAGGGTTGAAAGGTAATGACGCGATCGGGACTTGTCCCCGCCGCAATAAAATCAACTATTTCCTCGTAAGCTTTGGTTGCAGGTGCAGGTATTGTCATCACTGAGTTTGCCTATTTGCACACAGTTTAATTAGCTATAACAAACAATAATATTGTCATCAATGACAAACAAATTGTCATTGTACAAATGTACGTTCGCAGATTAAATGTCGCTGTTCGCAGATTAGCACTTTTTGTCTAAATTACTGAACCTGTTACTATATGAGCATTATAGCTCTTTTATCTCAAACAATAACTTTGTAACTGTTTCGCAGATTAAATGTCGCATTATCAGATTCGCAGATTGTTTGTCGTTAATTTATAAACAAGTGTTAACTTAAACCTTAGCAAATTGTTTGTCGTAAACTAAAAAAACATAGTACAATTTTACTATTGTCTACCGTTTAATCACGATGCCTGACAATTTATCCGATGATTATATTGATATTGTCGGACAAGCATCAGAATTTGTAATGCTGTCCGATCGTACTCTCTCCACTAATTTAGAACATATATTGTTGGAAACAGCAGAGCAGCCGAAGCTGAAATTTAAGCTAATTCAGTGGGTTGCTGATTCACCCACTCCCAAAATTCGTAGTCAAAGAAAGAAAGAAGTAGCTGATACTTTAGGCATCTCTGTTCGTCAAGTAGAGAGGCTTTTAGAAAAATACTCTCAGGGAGAACTACACGAAAATAGTGGAGCAACACGGTCAGATAAAGGAAAACATAGAATCGATCCTTATTGGCAAGACTATATTAAAAATACCTGGATTAAAGGGAACAAGGATTGTCAAATGTCCCCGATCAATGTTTATCGGGAAGTGAAAAGACACGCAGTTATCGATCTAAAGCTCTCGGATGGTGAATATCCTCATCAAGCAACTGTGTATCGTGTACTAGAACCCATAATCAAACAGAGGAACAGAAAGAAGACAGTCCGTAATCCTGGTTCAGGTTCTTACCTAGTTGTGGAGACCCGTAATGGTCAGTTTTTGAAAGCAGAGTACAGCAACCAAATTTTACAGTGTGACCACACTAAGCTAGACGTAATTGTTGTGGATAAGGACGGTGATAATTTAGGTCGCCCCTGGTTAACCCTTGTCGTAGATACTTACTCTAGTTGTATCAACGGGTTTTTCTTGGGGATGAAGCAACCAAGTTCGGAAGAGGTTGCCTTAGCTTTACGTCACGCGATTCTTCCCAAGCACTATCCACCTGAGTATGAGTTAACCAAGAACTGGGAAGTTTATGGCCCTCCTTTGCAGTACTTCTTTACGGATGGAGGAAAAGACTTTCGCTCCAAACATTTAAAGCTGATTGGTCAAAAGTTAGGGTTTACTTGCGAGTTGCGTGCTCGCCCATCCCAAGGCGGAATAGTCGAGCGTGTCTTTAAAACCATCAATACTGAAGTTCTTCAAATGCTTCCCGGTTACACAGGCTCAAATGTTAAGGAGCGTCCAGAGAATGCAGAGAATATTGCCTGCCTAACGTTGAAAGACTTGGAAAAGATTCTAGTGGGATTTTTCTGTGTTACCTATAATCACGGAAATTACCCTAAGGAAAAAGGTGTCACTCGGTTCGACCGTTGGTTAAGAGGAATGGGAGGAAATTTACCTACACCAATTGATGAATCAGAATTGGATATTTGTCTGAGGAAAGAAGACTGTCGTTTGGTTCACACACATGGTTCTGTATACTTTGAGAACCTGATTTACAGAGGAGATGCTCTCAGACCTTATGTTGGGCAACAAGTAACTCTAAGATATGACCCAGATAATATCCTAAATCTTCGCGTCTATAGTTATGAATCTGATGACAGGATGGGTAAATTCTTAGGCATTGTTAAACCAATTAACTTGGAATATCAAGATTTAACTCTGGATGAACTAAAACGAATTAATACCAAGTTAAATAAAGGTTCTAAAAAGATTGATAATTACTCAATCTTAATAGAACAAGTGCGAAGAAATAGCTTAATAGAAGAATGTAAGCAAACCAAAAAAGAACGTGCTAGGAAAGAACACAAACGTGCCCGTCAGTCCTCAAATAAGAATAATAACTCTAATGTAATTGACCTGAATCAGCGAAAGGATCTGACTATTACAGCGACAACAGAACAAATGGAGTTATTACCTGAACGTCTTATGAAGTTGCAGGTAGAGGCTATTACTTCTGAGCCAAATATGGATGAATCTCCAGCACAGAAAGTGGAGGTTGAACTACAGGAACGTCATCGTTTAATTATTAACAATCGAAATAAGAAACCTTGGTAACGTTATGGCAAACGCACCTCTGGCTAAAAAAGTGTCTGTTGGAGTTTTAACACCTCAACAAGACTTGAAAGCTAAACTAGCAAAAGTAATTGAAATTGAGGAGTTTATAGAAACTTCTTTTATTCCTACCGATCGCGCCCAAGAGTATTTCTGCTGGTTAGATGAGTTACGCTTACTTAAGCAGTGTGGTCGTGTAATCGGCCCAAAGGGTGTGGGAAAAAGCCGAGCATCAAAGCAATATTATGAAGAGGATAGAAAGCGGATTTCTTATGTCAAAGTTTGGACATCATTTAGTTCCAAGCGTCTCTTTAGTTCCATCCTTCAAGATATCAAACACGCCGCAGTAATGGGTAGGAAAGAAGACCTCCGTCCAAGGCTTGCAGGTAGTCTGGAGACATTTGGTATTGAATTAGTCATTATTGATAATGCCGATCAACTCCAAAAAGAAGCACTGTTTGACTTGAAGAATCTGTTTGATGAATCTAATGTACCAATTGTGTTGATCGGTAGCAGGGAACTTGACATCCTACTTGACGATGTAGATTTAATAAGTAATTTTCCTACACTTTACGAATTTGAACGTCTCTCTGAAGAAGATTTTAAGAAAACCCTCCGAGCCATTGAAGTGGACATTTTAGCTCTAGATGAACCATCAAACTTAGCTGAAGGCAATATATTTGAAATTCTGGCTAGCAATACTGGGGGAAAAATTGGCCCTTTACTTCAGATTTTGCCAAAAGCAGTTCTACATTCTCTCAATCGCGGCTTCAACCGAATTGATGTAAAAGTGTTAGACGAAATTGCACGTCGTTATGGGAAAAAGTACTTACCTATAGAGGCAAAGTCTGAATAACACTTATTGGGAGTTTTCAAGAGTTTATATGAGTCAACTAGATGAAGTAGCATCAAGGCTAGCATTTGTTGAACCCTATGAGGGTGAGAGTATCAGTCATTATCTAGGACGCTTGCGACGATTCAAGGCTAATAGTCTCCCTTCCGCATACTCTTTGGGGACACTTGTCGGTATTCCAGCAGTAATTGCCAGATGGGAAAAGTTATATTTTAATCCTTTCCCAAGAGAAGAGGAATTGGCAGCACTAAGCAAGCTTATTAACGTTGATGTTGGCAGTTTATATAAGATGCTGCCGCCCAAGGGTGTTGGGATGTGGCGTTGGTCTATACGTTTGTGTGGGGCTTGTTATGCAGAGGCTCCCTGCCATCAAATGGAGTGGCAGTTCAAGACAACGGCAGGGTGCGATCGCCACCAATTGCGTTTACTCTCTAAGTGTCCTAACTGTGACAAAAAGTTTGATATCCCTGCTTTGTGGGAGGAAGGGGTTTGCCAACGGTGCCGTATGGAGTTCAAGGAGATGGCGAGGTACCAGAAGCCGATTGTTTAGTGATGCGATCGGTATCTAGATGGGATACTTCATCAAAGCCCAAGGATACGATCAGTCTCATGGGATGGGTCTGATCTTGGTGATCTTTTATCTCTCGGTACTTAATGTCGCTAGTGCACCTGACCCAGATGGCTTCTGTCACAGACCCATTGCTCTTCCAGCCATAGTACTTGTGATTAAGAAGCTCACTCTGCTGCCTTAGTAAGTTATCAACCTCTTGGAAGCCTTTTTTAGACTAAGCCATTAGATTTAAAATAACCTTTTAAGTGATTTCATTTACTCAAGAGGGCTATATGTAGTGCCTTTATTCTTAAATCATTTATTAAATTACTATCAACAGTGTTTTAGGTGAGTATATTTAACTTCAGAGTTTGAAGATGTTCAGTAAAATCCTTCCATTTAAAAGAGATTGAGTTATGATGTCTTTATGACTACGAATTCTGAGCCGATCTATTGGTTAAGGAAGAAGCTTGCCGAAACTAAGAAGCAGGTTGAAGAATATGAAGCCGAGGCATTACGACTAGAAGCCGAGGCAGTTAAACTTCGTGTTTTAGCTAAGAATATAGAGGGAACCATAAAAGGTTTAACCGAAGAAGATGGAGATTTACCCAAGCTTAACCAGGAGGTAAAGGACTCATATTTGAATGGTAGTTTCCAATCTGTAACTCCGGTCTCATCTGTCAAAGATGAAGATATAGCTGAAGACACAACACAGCGTCACTCTGATGTAACCACTCTAAATCCTCGCACCCCTAAAGAAATGCGTCGTCCTGAGTTCAGAGATAAAAGTTATATTGAGGCTGCACTTGAAGTCTTATCCTTGGAACCTAATCTGAATCTTTCTCAATTGGTTCAACGTGTCTTCGACTTTCAGACCGAGGAAGAGTTTTTAAAAGCCAAGAGCTCATTTGCTACTGAAATTAGGAGGGGTGTAGAGGAGGGAAAAATCATGATAGATCCCTTAACAAAGAAGAAGAAACAGAAACGCTACTGTTTACCCATTCAAGAACAAGATAAAGAACAAAGCACAGAATCTGAAACCAATAGATTCTCTGCAATTGATTTCCATCCAGACCTCTTTAACACAGACTGCAACGGGGATCGGGTTTCCTACGCCCAATCCCCGTTGTAGTTAAAGCTTGGAAGTGTGGCGGAACTGGTAAACGCATCCGACTCCTAATCGGTCAAACCTTGCCCGGGTTTTGTGGGTTCGAGTCCCACCACTTCCACAACATTACTCTTTGGAGGTTTTGAACTAAATGTTTAAGAGTTCGGGGATTTAGTTCCCATTACCCTTAATTACCTACTCGCAAAGCGGTAGACCAAATGCACAAAAACCTTACCCCAGTCATCCTAATTACTGCGGTAAAAACTTTGTATGCTTTTCTGTCTTCTATTGTAAGGCATTGTAGGCATATAAGCAACCTTTTGGCATACCGCTGATTTGAAATTATGTCAACCAGAATTTGAAACAAAAGGAGACTATAATGCCTAAATTACCTAACAAGCAATTAAATTATAAAGGGGCTATGATCGGTCTTCAAGATGATGGCTTGGTTAGCTTAACGGATATGTGGAAAGCATCTGATAAACCAGCTAACAAAACCCCCCGTGATTGGATACGCTTAAGCCAAACCCAAGAATTACTTCAGCACCTTGCAACCCAAGTGGGCACGGTGCCCACTTGGGTTGAACGAAAAATGGGTAAGCGTCCTGAAGCACAACGCTTAATTGCCCAAGTTCCAGAAGTTCTTATTGTCATTACTGGGGGTAACAAAGCTGGTACTTATGCTATTCCTGAACTAGCTATTGACTATGCCCAAATACTCTCACCCGAATTTCATCAGTGGGCATTGACTGTTCTTAAAGAACGAATAGAGGAAGAAGCAGATCCAGAGTTAGGTATTAAGCGTAGTCGTCAAAGAGCTATCCGAAGTTGGCAGAAACAAGGTAAATCGTCAGAATATATTACTGCCCGTCTTGAATCTGTACCTAAGGAAGACTATTACGAATCTGTATTATCTCAGCATGGTGTTCAAAGTCGTCAGGATTATGGCTTCTGCAAGTATCAGGTCTACAAACCAATTATTGGAGATACCAAACAGTTCCGAGCTTCTAGGGGTCTAAAGAAGAAGCAGAACTGCAAAGATGGCATGAATATTGAGGAGTTGGCTACGACTGACTTTGCTAAAGTTCTCAGTGCTAAACGAATTTGTTCTCTTAATCCTAGTGACGCTAAACGCTGTGCCAGTATATCTTATGCAGCAGCTAAACAGGTTGCCAATCTGTTGAATGAATGTTGAATAAGCTAGGACTTAAAATGATCAAAGGTGGATACTATCCACCTTTTCTTTCTATTTATTCAGAGCTAAGGCTTAACTAAGTGATGAGCGTTTTGTTAGCCCACGAAACCAAGTTGAGGGAATAGGCAAAAAGTATTTATAGAGGTATGTAGAGAAAAGTAATGTTTATAAGGGTTTCAGACAAGTGCTATGTGAATTGAAATCCTAATTCACATAATTACTCCGATGATAAAATAGAAAACGATTCATAGTGCGATCCAAGAGAGTACGGGGGGCATCAACGGGGAGACTCAAGGTAGAAGCGACCTTACGTGCCAGGTGTATATGTGTAAAGGGATATAGTTGGTACTTGAGAATGAGGATAAAGCCGCCTGCTTTAGATACTTCATGAATCCAGTTCTTTGGTGCCATTCGGACGACAAACACTGGTCTAATACCAAGAGACTTACATAGGTTTATCTTAATATTGAGTTCTTCTTGTTCCATGTAGCCAAGGGTATTCTTAACCTCAACGCCGTACCTGACGCTATCCCGCTCAAAGATGAAGTCCATATCATGCTCGGTTTGTGTCCAAATAAGCTCCCCTAGTTGGCGCAGTCCTCTACCAAGCAGAACAAAATGATTCCGAGCAAACCCTTCCAGCACCATCAGTTCGCCGTGATAACCGAGAGCGGCAGTCATATTAGGGTTTGAGTACTCCTCTACAAGCTTGACTACTTCAGTTGCAGAACGTTTGTAATACCTATAGCCACGCTTCCACAAAAGCTTGATACTCCCACCAGTGCTTAGCTCGCGTGTCTCTGTTTGTAATTCATTTAACTCAATCAAATTACAAATGGCACGGTTTGTGACCCAGTGGAAGTATTTATCCTCAAATCGAACCGCTACTTGCCGGGAAAAGAAAACTGCCTCCTTATTAGCAAGGAAAAACTGCCTCAATTCTTCCTCTGCTTTCTCTTGAGCAGGATCGGGGGGCCGCTCCTCTTCATCGTAGTCATCCTTTTCCCACATAGATATAAGGTTATGTTTTAGTAGCTACACTTCTACAGACAGGGCAACGCCATATAGGGCCAACGTCAGTAACTCTGATCAATTTCTTATCATTGTCATAACAACCTGTACAGTAAGGACCGTCGCCGTCTTCTTTGTAATAGCCACCCTTTTTAACAGTCAGCTTAATTTCTTCTTTGCCGTTTGCTAATCTCTGCTCAAGTTCTGTAATCCTAGTTTTGAGTGTAGCGTTCTCTTCCTTATAATTAGAGACCTGTTCTTTTGCATCTAGAAGTGCGTCTTTTGCCTCTAAAAGTTGTTCTCTAAGGCTAAGAATCCCTTCTCGCAGTTCTAGGTTTTGAGATTTGACTGCCAAATCACCAAGCTTTTTAATCGCATCGATACCTGCTGACACGCCCATGACGGCTTTTGCAATATCTGTTGACATTAAGTTAATTCCTTTACTTAGTGTTATCGCAATCCAGCATTTTGCTACCCCAATATCCACCCTAAGACGATCTAAAAGAAGGTCTTAGGGTAACAAGGCAAGGTAGTATGTAATTAACGCCAGTGTTTAGTTGGGTCAACTAACTTAAAACCGTAACCAGAAGGAACGGGTGGAAAAGGTTCCCCCTTAACAACCGTAACTTCACGACCAATACTATATCCTTGCAGATTAACAACGGCGTATTGGCCGCTTGTAGGTACGATTTGACCTGGACGGTAGATCATGGGAATATTCCCTCTTAGAAACTACTAGAGCATGAGAAAGTTTAGCGGCTTGGCTCATGCTCCTCCCGTATCCTAACAAATGTATTCAGTTTTGTGTTTTGAATACTTTTTATGTCTGTGATCGATCGGTTCAGTAGAAAAGAGATAATGGAACTGACTGGGGCGACCTCCAATCAGTTACAATCTCTTGAGCGTGCTGGATTGGTCGTGCCAGAGAGAATATGGAATGGGAAGAAGAAACCTGAAGTCTATTACACTTGGGAACAGCTTTTAGATATCAAAGCTATTCGAGACCTACGGGAGAATACCTCCCTCCAGATGATCCGCAGAGTCTTAGAATACTTTGACAAGTGCAATATAGATGGGAGTTTAAGAGACAAAAGGATTGTCGTGGCAGGTGATGAGGTCTTTTGGATAAAAGAAGATTGGTCGGATTTAGGCTGTCAAATCTCTGCATTAAAGGTGGGAGACAAGCGTGGTAAAGGTATTGGTCAATATACACTGCTTGTCTTACCTGCATTTCAAGAAGTAGTAGACGATATATGGGATGCTGCTGAGAACTCTACAGTAATTGACTTTGGAGAGTTTAGAAATAAAGCTAAAGCTGAACGTAGCAGGAACCCCAAAGCTGCTTAGTCTCAAAGAGCAGTAGAGTGTTGCCATTAAAAGATTCATTCAACTAAAGCCACCCCACGAGGAGGATGACGAGCCATAAAATGCCAGAATTGTATTGTATTCCAAGCGGCTTGGATTCCTACTGGTTATGATCGCACTTTGTTACGTTCCAGTAGAAACTATCACCTCGCTTGTTGGGGCTGTTGTCAGAGAGCTAGTGAATGAATAACTTTGGTGAGAAGGCTAATTTCATCTTTGGTATCGCGAATTTGATTCGGGATACGTTCAATCGCGGTAAGTACCGGGATGTAATTTTGCCATTTACGGTGCTGCGGCGGATTGATTACGTACTAGAACAGACTAAAAAGCAAGTACTGGAAGAGTACCAACAATTAAAGGATTCGTTGCCAGAGGATGCTTTGGACGATATGCTCAGGGACATATCGGGATACGCCTTTTACAATACTTCAAAATATACATTTGAATCGTTATTAGAAGACCCAGATAACTTAGCGGCTAATCTCAAGGATTATATTAATGGCTTTAGTAAAAATATGCGAGATGTTCTGGAGAAGTTTGATTTTCGGAACACGATTAAACGGTTAGATGAATCGGGATTGCTTTTCCTGGTCATGGAGCGGTTTAAGAGTAATGAAATTGACTTGCATCCTGACCGTGTTTCTAACCAGGAAATGGGGGACATTTTCCAGGAGTTGATTCGGAAGTTTAATGAGGCACTCAATGAGAATCCAGGGGAACACTTCACGCCGCCAGATGTAGTTCGGTTGATGGTAAGTCTGTTGATGTGTCTGGATGAGCAAGCGCTAACTCAAGAGTATATTGAGCTGACGGTTTATGACCCCTGCTGCGGTACGGGCGGGATGCTGATTTCTGCGAAAAAGTGGATTGAAGCGATGAACCCCACTGCTACGGTGCGATTGTTTGGACAGGAGGTGAACCCAGAAACTTATGCAGTCTGCAAGTCTGATTTGTATATCCTCAGTGCTGACGGTAGGGATGCCGAACAGATTATGTTTGGCACTACGCTGGCAAACCCTCAGCACCAGGGAAGCTTTGACTATATGTTGGCGAATCCTCCTTATGGCAAAAAATGGGAAGGGGATAAGAAAGCAGTGGAAGCTGAGAAGAAGGCTGGGGGGCGTTTTGATGCGGGATTACCTCGGATTAGTGACGGGCATGGAACTGGAAGCTTACGAATGAGGCTAAAACGCGATGTAGCTTATCCCCAGTTCTTGAATTGGATACTGTCTACCAGTGGAGTTCGTGACTGGCTATTGCTTGAATCTGTAGGTGCAACTATGGATAACTTGAACACTACGATTCTTGCCAGAGTTCCTCTGTCTGTTCCTCCATTTGATGAGCAAGTAGCGATCGCATCTTACCTCGACCGCGAAACCGCCAAGATAGATGCCCTCATCGCCAAAATCCGCGAAGGTATAGAAAAGCTAAAAGAATACCGAACCGCGTTAATCTCTGCTGCTGTCACGGGAAAAATAGATGTATCCGAACTATCAGATTAAACCTGTAATCCAAAATCTCTATGACTCCCTTAGAAAAAGACTTAGAAGCCATCATCGAACAAAGCCTGATAAATAGAGGTTACGAGAAACGCACTCAAACCTACGATGACGAGAAACGCACTCAAACCTACGATACAGCCCGTTGCCTAATCCCTAAAGACGTAATCCAGTTTATCCAGAGAACCCAGGCAGAAATATGGGAACAACTCAAACAACATCATGGCGACGCTACAGAAACCAAATTCCTCAACTATTTAGCCAGCGAAATTACCAGCCGAGGCACCCTGGATGTCCTGCGAAACGGTATTAAAACCTATGGCTGTACCTTCAAACTCGTTTACTTTCAACCTAACAGCAGCCGCAACCCAGAACTACAAACCCTGTACGAGCAAAATAGCTTTACCATACTGCGCCAATTCCACTACAGCAAAAAGACTCCAAACCATAGCTTAGACTGGGGAATATTCTTAAACGGTATACCCATTTTTACTGCCGAATTGAAAAATAACTTCACCTGGCAAGACATTCAAGATGCTAAAGAGGAATATTGCAAACAACGGGATTCTACAGAACCTCTCTTTACCTTAGGTCGCTGTCTATGCCACTTTGCCATTGCCCCAGACGAAGTGGAAATAACTACTCACTTACAGGACAGTAAAACTAAGTTTTTACCCTTTAATAAAGGCCATAAACAAGGTAAAGGCAATCCTCCCCATCCTACAAGCTGTCGTACTGCTTACCTGTGGGAAGAAATTTGGCAACCTGACAGTGTTCTTAACCTCATTAAAAACTTCATCCAGTTAACCCCCGAAAAGCGCCTGATTTTCCCCCGCTACCATCAACTTGACGCAGTACGGAAACTCCTAGCCGATGCCCTAGCTAAAGGTGTAGGACAACGCTACCTGATTCAGCACAGTGCTGGTAGCGGCAAAAGTAACACCATTGCTTGGCTTTCTCATCAACTCAAGAATCTCTTTGACCCCAATGACCAAAGGGTTTTTAACTCCATTATTGTAATTCAGCGATCGCAACATCGTTAACAAACAACTCCAAGACAATATTCAGCAATTTGAACAGGTGCGCGGTACAGTCGCCACTCCCCCAACTGGTGCAGAACTCAAACAAGCCCTCCAAGACGGCAAACAGGTGATTGTTTGTAGCTTGTTTTTATTTCCTCAAGTGCTGCGGCTAACCAGCCAAATGCTAAACAAACGCTTTGCCGTCCTCATCGACGAAGCGCACTCCTCCCAAGGCGGCAAAACCACCAGAAGTATGAATGCCGTCTTAGCCGATGTCGAGGAAGATGACGAAGACTTTATCGTGAGGGAAACCAAGAAACGCGGCAGGCTTAACAACCTCAGTTATTTTGCCTTCACCGCCACCCCTAAGGATACAACTCTAGAACTATTCGGCGAACCTCAACCGGAGGGGAATTATAACCCTTTCCATTTATACTCAATGCGCCAAGCTATTGAAGAAGGCTTTATCCTCGATGTGCTGCAAAACTATACCACCTATGAGCAGTACTATCGTCTGCTACAAGCGACCACCGAAGACCCACATTGCACTACTGGACAACTTGCCCGTGCTCTTCACAAATTCGTCAATCTCAAGGAAGAGGCGATTAGAGAGAAAGTTGAAGTTATAGTAGAGCATTTTTGCGATCGCGTTCAACAGCGTATCAACGGTAAAGCCAAAGCGATGATCGTTACCAGTTCCCGCCCTCAAGCAGTACGCTACAAACAAGTGGTAGACGCTTACATTCAGGAGAAAGGATACACTTTCAAGACCCTAGTTGCTTTCTCCCAAACGGTAACTCTCAACGGAATCAAATACACTGAATACAGCATGAATACTGCCAGTGCTGGAGAAAACATCCACGACATAGCCGAAGCCTTTAGAAAGGATGAGTACCGCATTCTCATTGTCGCTGACAAATTCCAAACAGGCTTCGACCAACCCCTACTGCACACCATGTATGTGGATAAACCGCTCAAAGACATCAAAGCCGTGCAAACCCTTAGCCGCCTCAACCGTTGCCATTCCGGCAAGAACGAGACAATGGTGCTGGATTTTATCAATGACTGGCAGACTATCAAAAATGCCTTTCAACGCTACTACACCGCCACCTCTCTTAGCCAAGGTACAGACCCCGACCGCCTCTACAACCTGGAACGAAAGCTTAAACAGTTTGGATTTTATGATACGTCAGAACTTGAAAATGTTACCAATATTTACTTTAGAAATCCCCAAGCCGTAGACCAATTAGAAGCTGCAATTTCTCCTGTAGTTGAACGCTTTGACGAAGCAGAAGAAGACGACCAAAACCGCTTTAGAGAGCTTCTCACCGAATATGTTCGCCTCTATCTCTATCTATCTCAAATTGTTAAATTTACTGATGTAGATTTAGAAAAACTCTACAGCTTAGGTCACTTACTCCTAACAAAGATACAACCATCTCACCAAGAATCTCCCTTTACGCTTCCCCAAGGAATAGAATTAGAAGCCTATCGAATTCAACAAACCTTTAGCGGTACCATAAAACTGGATAACATCGCACAAACGTTACTGCAAGCCCCTGAAATCAAAGGTTATGGTACTCCAACAGTTAAGGTAGAGGTTCCTCTTTCCCAAGTTATTCAAGAGTTTAACAATCGCTACGGCGTTAATTTAACTGATGCCGATAAAGTCTGCGTTGAGACAGTAACAAAAAGATTATCTCAAGATGTACAGCTAAAGCAAAAGGTACAAGTCAACGCTGAAAAAGCCCAAACAACCTTCTATGAAACAGCGCAGAAGCAAATAATAGCTTTATTCAGGGAAAATAGTCCTAACTTTCAAGACTTTTATCCCAAAATTAAGATAAATAAAGACTTTGAAACTGCTCTATTCAGGTGGATGTTCGAGCTATATATCGACAAGCTAAAAGAGGAAAATCAGGGAGAGGCAGAAGATGCCTAGCTAGAAGGCGGACTATTTACCAAAAGTGTCATCCCTACGTGATAAGGTATCCTCTTCATCTTCCTGCTCGTTTATCCAATCAGTAATTAGCTCCACCAAGACCTCGCTCATCGACTTATCTTGGGCGGCGCATAACGACTTAAACTTCAGCTTCAACTCTTTGGGGACATAGCCGTTGAGTTCAGCCATCCCTGGATCTTTCTTACTCATGTTCCGATTTTCCCATGAGCGTTTTACTAGTTTCGCGTATTCGCGTATACGCGAATTCGAGTATTCGTGCTAAACTAATATAAAACAACGCCACAAAAGTCGAAGCATTTCCCAATTAGTAATAACCATTGAGGAGTTTTAATGCCTGACGTGCCACCTCAGATTCCTCCGGTAGCCCTGCCAGAAGTTATCCCAGAAACCTTACCACCCCAAAGATTCCAGCTTGGTGAATCAGTACGTTGGTTCCAAGTCCCCAATGGAGACTTTGGTCGTGTCATCGGGGTCATCTACACCGAAGAAGCAAGCTGCCAAGTCACTGGACTGCACTACTTAGTATTACTTGACGAACAAAGCCCCTCTCGCTCCCTAACCAGCTATGACTTTGCCTTTGAAGATGACCTGCAAAGCTTACCCAACTTACAACCAGGTCATACCAGAGGGAACAATGTCTGAACGGCAGAAACGCCAACAAGTACTGGAACTGCTACAGCAGATGTTAATGTCACCCCAAGACTTCAGCTATCGCTGGGACATAGGTTATGAGGAACTGGCTGCCATCTGCGGCATCTCCAAATCAACCACTTACCACTGGTTAGCAGGACAAGCCAGCCGACGCACCGCAGGCAGACCCTACCAAAGAATACTGGCAATGACTGATTTTCTCCTCTCCAATGCCGAGCGAATTCACCCCTTACTAGAACGCTGGCACATCGGGGAGTAAGGAAGTCAAGGGTTCCCCTTTTGCAGATTGACAAAACTTCCTTGACTCTAAGAAGTATCAAGAACTAGGTTGCAATTATAGGCCGTAACAAAACTATTGAATGTTATCTATTTCTAGCTTTGATTTCACCAAAGAACCCTTGTTCAACTTCCTCTGCGATATCAAGCGAGGGATAGTCCAACAAGCCGAACCTAAGAACAGTCAGTGTTGGGATGATGAATATGTAAAACAGTTGTTAGCGATGGTGTCTCTTGGCTACCCCATCAAAGAGATCAAGTTAATTGAACAGAGGAACCTAAATGTTGAGATCAAACCCAGACTCATCGACGGTGTTTGCCTACCAAAGGCACCCCAACCAGAGCTATTAATTCTTGAGGGTCAGGAAAGTTTAACAGTTTTGTTTATGGCACTTTTATCCAAACAACCAGTATGCCTTAAACAAGGTAATAGTCAAAGAATTACCCAAAAGTGGTATTACATTGACATGGCTAAGGCTCTAGATTTTCCCACTATTGATCGAGCCGATAGCATCATTAGCCTAAACTCAGAAAGAACACTATCTTGTCAATGGCAATACTTAATAGATTGTTCCACCCCTGAACAGGAGTATAAATCTGGCCTTTTCCCAATTAATCAAGTATTTAACTTTAGCCAATGGCGGAGTAAATACTCTAAATACTGGAACTATAAGCCATGCAAACGGGAACTAATAGAGCAGTTTGAAGTATCAATTATTAATAAGTTTGAACATTGTTTACTTCCCATTGTCATTGCCAAAAGTGAGCCACCTAAAGAAGCAGTATGCCAAATTATTGAGCCTTCTAAGGAGCCTAATTACTTCGATAGAATGACAGCCACCTATGCTGTTAATGGCTTTTCTCTAAAAGAAGATTGGGAGATTAAGGAGAAGCATTTCCAGTCTGTAAAAGTGCTGCGTCTCTTAAAGAATAGTGATTTCCTCCAAGCTGTTACCTTAGTCGCTACTTATACCCACAGAATGGAAGCGATTAATCGAGGCTACAGTTGTGACCAACTTCCCGCAGTTGGCTGTACAAGGCAACAGCTAATGCGTCTGAGCTTATCAGAGTACAAGGCTTGGGCTGAGCCAGTTAGTCGTGGGTATGAGGAAGCTGCTAAGTTTCTGTATTCCCTAGCCATATTTGATGCAAGTGAACTACCTTACCACAATCAGCTTGTAGCTTTAGCAGCTATCCTCACAGTATTAGGAGAACGCCTGAAGGATGAGTTAGTAAGAACTCAACTTAAGCAGTGGTATTACTGTGCTGTTTTTGGTGAAGTATATACAGGTTGGCCTGAAAGAAAAGCTGCCAAAGATATGCTAGAAGTTTCCCAATGGCTCAATGGTGGATCTCTTCCTTCCAGCATCAAAGATACTACTTTAACAGCGAGACGTTTACGTAAACTATCTAATCATGATGCGGCAGCTTACCGGGGAATATCAACACTACTTAAATGCTATGGGGCGACCGATTTTAGCTGTGGTCAACCTATAATTAATCTTAGATTCTTTGAGGAAGAAATACAGAATCATCATATCTTTCCTCAAGCGTGGTGCTATCAGCAAGGTATTTGTCGGGAACGCTATAACAGTATTATTAACAAGACACCAATTACAGCTAATACCAACAGGCTATTAGGTGGAAAAGCCCCTTCAGATTATCTAAAACAACTAGAATCATCTGGCATTTCTCAGGGAAGGTTGAATCAAATCTTACGTACACATTTAATAGAGCCAAGACTTCTAAGAACCAACGACTTTGATGCTTTCTTTAGTGCTAGAACCTATGCCTTACTTGAGTTAATCGGTAAAGCAATGGGTAAGCATTTAACTGATGAATTAAGTAAGAATAATTATGAGTTTAATTACAATACAGTGTCGCTTAGTTGCCAGTGAATCTACCCGCCAGAAACTATGGAAGTTGATGGTTCAAAGGAATACGCCATTAATTAATGAACTACTAGAACAAGTCGCTCGTCATCCTGATTTCGAGACTTGGAGACAAAAGGGTAAACTCCCTGCTGATAAGGATTTTGATGTTGTTAGCCAGCTATGCAAATCTCTCAAAACTGACCCTCGCTTTACAGGTCAACCTGGCCGTTTCTATAGCTCAGCTATTTCCGTAGTGAAATACATCTACAAATCTTGGTTGGCTATTCAAAAGCAACTACAGCATAAGCTAGATGGGAAAAGAAGCTGGTTAGAAATGCTCAAAAGCGATGCCCAATTGGTAGAAGCTAGTGGTTACACTTTGGATGCCCTTCGGACTAAGGCGGCTGAAATATTAGCTGAGGTTATCCTCCAATTGGAGTCAGGAAAGGAAAAACAGGGTAACAGCAAGGCTGCCGCTCCCAACCGTAACTTATCTAAGCTCTTGTTTGAGGCGTATCGGAATACAGACGATATCCTACGGCAGTGTGCCATCTGTTATCTCATCAAGAACGGCTGTAAAGTTAACGATACAGAGGAAGACCCAGAGAAGTTCGTCCTCCGTCGCCGTAAGGTCGAGGTTGAAATTGAACGACTTAGCGAAAAGTTAGCCAGTCGAGTTCCAAAGGGCCGAGAATTAACCAATACTCGATGGTTAGAGACATTAGATCTCGCAACTACTACCGTCCCCCAAGACAATCATGAGGCCAAGGGTTGGCAGGATATCCTATTAACCAAATTCAGTTGTCTGCCTTTTCCAGTACTCTTAGGTGGCGAAGATTTACGTTGGTCAAAGAACCAGGAAGGTCGGCTCTGTGTTGAGTTTACTGGTTTAACAGAGCTAATCTTTGAAGTGTATTGCGATCGCCGTCAGTTACCCTGGTTTCAACGCTTCTGGGAAGACCAAGAGACTAAACGTGAGAGTAAAGGCCAGCATTCAACCGCCTTGTTTGCTTTAAGGAGTGGTCGCTTAGCTTGGCAAGAAGGGGAAGGGAAAGGGGAGCCTTGGCAAGTCCATCGCTTAGCCCTTCACTGCACAATTGATACTCGCCTATGGACTAAGGAAGGAACTGAACAAGTACGCTCCCAGAAAGCTGCTCAGATTACTAGTTACCTCACTAAGAAGAAGAAAGAGGACAATTTAAATAAGAACCAGCAAGTATCTAATAGGACTAAGGCTAAGCAAACCAGTCTTAAGCGAATGGATACCCCTTTTAATCGCCCTAGCCAGCCCATTTACGAAGGTAGATCTCACATCCTGGTGGGAGTGAGCTTAGGGTTAGACAAACCCGCCACAGTAGCGGTAGTGGATGTGATCGCACAAACAGTCCTCACTTATCGTAGTGTCCGTCAGCTACTTGGGGAGAATTATCCACTGCTAAACCGTCAGCGTCTTGAGCAACAAGATGGGGCTCACCAACGCCATAAAGCTCAAAAACGCTCTGCACCCAATGACTTTGGGGCTTCTGAGTTGGGGCAGTACATAGATCGATTATTGGCTAAAGAGATTGTGGCGATCGCAATCAGCTTCCAAGCTGGCAGTATCGTCTTACCCGACCTTAAGGATATGCGGGAGATTATCCAATCTGAACTAGAAACCCGTGCTCAGCAAAAACATCCCGGCCTTGTGGAAGTTCAGAAACTGTATGCCAAACAGTACCGGATTAATATCCACCAGTGGAGCTATAACAGATTAATTGAAAGCATCCAGGCTCAGGCAGCAAAGGCTGGCATCTCCATTGAGGTGGGGATGCAAACACGCCTTGGTACTGTAAGTGTCCAAGAGAAGGCTAGAGAATTAGCCTTCTCAGCTTATCAGTCTCGTGTAAGCAAAGCTTGAAATAAAGCTAAATCCTGGCAAATATCTGAACCTTGACAGTAAAATAGTTAATAGCGCCGCAGTTCATGCTTTTTAGCCTCTGAGCTGTGAAAAGTATGGGTTAGTTTGGCTGTCGGAAGACAGTCTTGCTTTCTGACCCTGGTAGCTGCTCACCCTGATGCTGCTGTCTGTCTTTTGACAAACAGGATAGGTGCGCTCCCAGCAAATTGGGTGCAGATATGCTGCTGTAGTGGCTACTGAATCACCCCCGACCAAGGGGGAATCTACCCTCAATTTTCCTTATTTCGTGAACCGAAGCGGGGGTCAAATCCCCAGGAGGTTTACGAAAACCTCGAACCCCTTATGGGTTAAGGATTACAGTCTTTTTGCGGGATGGTTGCTTCTCTGTTTAAGGCAGAGGTAGCACAACAAATTTAGAGGTTCACGAAAATCGCCTCTAAAAGCTAGTTCAGGTAACTGTTTTAGCTGCCGTTGTTTCAACTACCATCCCAACTAGGGGTGGGTTGAAAGATGACATCTTTGAAATTACCCCAACAGTGCGTTATATTGTTTCAACTACCATCCCAACTAGGGGTGGGTTGAAAGTCGACGACCTCTGCATCAGTAGCTATGAAAATTTCGGTTTCAACTACCATCCCAACTAGGGGTGGGTTGAAAGAAGAGTAGGCGGCTCAGTTATGTCGTAAGGCGGTCTCGTTTCAACTACCATCCCAACTAGGGGTGGGTTGAAAGGAATCTATTTACTCAGTCAAGGCGGATTCTTGGCTGGGTTTCAACTACCATCCCAACTAGGGGTGGGTTGAAAGCTAAACCTATTAGGCAATAGATACAGATCAATGTTTCAACTACCATCCCAACTAGGGGTGGGTTGAAAGCTGCACTAGTTAAAGAAGTTTCTGAAGATATATGGGAGGTTTCAACTACCATCCCAACTAGGGGTGGGTTGAAAGTCCGATAATTTCATAATAAAGCCTGGAGCATAAAATTTAAGTTTCAACTACCATCCCAACTAGGGGTGGGTTGAAAGAGCAGTTTTGGAGAATCGTTCTGCTATATAGTTTTCGTTTCAACTACCATCCCAACTAGGGGTGGGTTGAAAGAGTACAGTAAGGCTCATTTTGGTTTATAGGGGGGCCAAAGTTTCAACTACCATCCCAACTAGGGGTGGGTTGAAAGCTTTTCCTTTTCTAGCTTACCTCTGTGCTCCCTGAAGTTTCAACTACCATCCCAACTAGGGGTGGGTTGAAAGCCATTAATACCAACACTCAAATTACTAAACAAACCAGTTGTTTCAACTACCATCCCAACTAGGGGTGGGTTGAAAGTGCAATTCCTCTCTTTCCTACGCTCTACCCACTCTAGTTTCAACTACCATCCCAACTAGGGGTGTTGGAACTATAACAATCGCAGAGGATAAATATAATAATAAGTAGTTGGTAGATTGAAAGACCGTGGGTTCAAATCCATCCTCATTAACTTGTACGACATTAACGTGCGAATAGATAGGAGGTGTCAATTAGCGACATGAATTTGCGAATTGTGTTAAGAAAGTTAACAAGTCTGCTAATCCCGACACTAATCTGCGAACAGCGACATTTAATCTGCGAACGTACAAAAATCTTTATCCCAATAGCTCTAAAAAACTCAACGGAGAGGGTGGGATTTGAACCCACGGTGACATTGCTGCCACACTTGATTTCAAGTCAAGCGCAATCGACCACTCTGCCACCTCTCCAGGCACATTTGTTTATCTTATCAGGAATAATTACAAATGACTACAGGCAGTTTGAGTTTCCGTTGGCGAAAGTTGATAGAGAATTTGCTCGGAAATCACGCTATAGTCTTTGTCTACCCAGACTAAGGATGCTTGAGTCACAACACCAGCTTGCAATGTCACCAAGGAGAAGTTGCGCTGAGTGTGACTACCTTTGTGAATAATTCTGGGCACACTCGCAGAGTTTAAATAGACTGTACCATCGTCACTGGTGGAAATCTGTGTGCGTAAGCGGTCTTTGCGGTGGCGGAGGTGATGGTGCATGTGTCCAAAAGTTACCAGGGGAATGGATTTTCCCATTTTTTTGGTTTGGTCGATCGCACTTGCCAAATCCGAATCCCCAAAATCTCCCCCCAAAGGTTCCCAGTCTTTCCCGCAAGGGTCTTCCGCTCGATCGCCTAATCCCACAGGGCCATTATGACCGAGAAAAATAATCGTATCATAAGCAGCATTGTTAACTGCTGCCATAATTCGCTTAGTAGACTCAGCAAAACCAGTCACACCATAGCGTTCGATGTAAAAATCGGCATTTCGCCAAATCTCGCCACCCCAACTAAAAGGACGACTGCCAACCACAGTTAAGTTAAACTCTGGAAAATCGAGATTACTATATCCAACATGAGTTTCTCCCAGTAAATCTAGCTGATCCTGAACCCAATCTTCTTTTGTGCGATCGTAAGGACAACGCTGGCGACCCCAGTCCGTAGCAGTGTACCACGCATCATGATTGCCCAAAATTACCGCTTTCGGGATGTCGAGAGATGCGATCGCCTCTACCACTCCTACCGACTCATTGCCAAAATCCCCGACAAATAGCACCAAGTCCACATCCAAGCGGTGTAAAGCTTCTCCATCCGCCGCTTCCCATTGGTCGTGAACATCTCCGACCACTGCAATTTTAATTAGTTGATTTTGATTCCCCAAAATGTCCATGCCTGACTTTATTCTTTTATCTTTTCTTAGGATAGGCAAGCAAGGACTATTTTGGCAGCTTACTCCAGAGCGATCGCCAAATCAATAAATATTTCCACCATTACTACAGCCTGTCTTTTGACAAGCCAAGTAAAACTGCTTAAAGTATTGCCGAATCAAAGCTCTCAGCAGCAGGTTTGTCATGAAAAAGAAATGGTTGTCTGTAGGGACTGTGGCTCATGGTACTGTAGCCATAGGTATATCCGCACATGGAATTGTGGCGATCGGCGTTTCGACTCATGGAATTGTGTCGATCGGTATAATTTCAATGGGGATTTTCTCAGCAGGTTTAGTGTCTATGGGGTTACTAAGTACCGGACTGGTAACAATGGGATTAGCAAGTTTTGGCACACACGCAATGGGATTAGTGCGCCACTCCCCCCCAGCACAAGAATCACCCCAACCCATGCCAAACACCCATCAGCATAATCATTAGACATCTCCAGAAATTAAAGGTGCGTTACTTGAAACCCTTGTAGAGACGTTGTATACAACGTCTCTACAATCTTTTTTGGAAATGTCTATTAAATAAAAGATTTTCTGGGAGCATCCCACATTAGTAAAAATATCTGTAGGGGCGAAGCATACCCTTCGGGAACTGCTACGCAGAACGGGCGACAATTTATTGTACAAAACCCAAGATTTTCTTCCCGAATGCTGATGCCTACAGCACGCACTCGCGTTCGCCCTGCCAGGGTCTGTACAAATATCCTTTGGTTCATTTTGTCAACCTCTTTTACTAGACTGGCGCTCTAGGCGCTAATAGCAGAAGTTTATGTAATTCTTACTGATACTCTCTACCCCTATTTTTAGTAAAATCAACTATAATTAATGGACAGTAACAATCTTGTCTTCTTACTTTAATTAGCAATTACCTATGTTTATTAGTACATTACCTCCCACAGAATCTACTGAAACTTCAGCAATCCCTGATGATTTAGTTGGAGCAATCAACGCTCTGAAAAAGGAACTAAATGCAGTTATTTTGGCTCACTATTATCAAGATTCAGATATTCAAGATGTAGCAGATTATATCGGTGATTCCTTGGAACTGTCCCGCCGCGCCGCCAGTACAAATGCTGACGTAATTGTTTTTGCTGGGGTTCACTTTATGGCAGAAACTGCCAAAATTCTCAACCCAGATAAATTGGTACTTTTACCAGATCTCAATGCTGGATGTTCTTTAGCGGATAGCTGTCCTCCCGATCGGTTCGCTGCTTTTAAAGCTGCACACCCCGAACATTTGGTAATTTCCTATATCAATTGTTCGGCAGAAATTAAAGCAATGAGTGACATTATTTGCACCAGTTCTAATGCAGTGAAAATAGTTAACCAAATTCCCGAAACTCAGCCGATTATTTTTGGGCCCGATCGCAATCTCGGACGCTACGTGATGCAGCAAACTAAAAGAGAAATGGTACTTTGGCAAGGTGCTTGTATCGTTCATGAAAACTTTTCTGAAAAGAAGATTGTCCATTTAAAAATTGCTCATCCAGAAGCCAAAGTTTTAGCACATCCAGAATGTGAACCACCAGTTTTACGCCACGCTGACTTTATCGGTTCCACCAGTGCTTTATTGAAATATTCTCACGAAAGTTCCTTTCAAGAATTCATCGTAGCCACAGAACCGGGAATCATTCACCAAATGCAAAAACAGGAACCGCAAAAACAATTCATTCCTGCACCACCAACGAATAATTGCGCCTGCAACGAATGTCCTTTCATGCGATTAAATACCTTAGAAAAGTTATATCTAGCAATGAAAAATTGCACCCCTGAACTCACTTTACCAGAACATCTTAGAATTGCTGCATTGCGACCCATGCAAAGAATGCTAGAAATGAGTTAATGATCATTGGTCATTGGTCATTCGCATCCGACAAGAAAGCTTAATGAACATCTGCGGTTAAAAAATCTTAACTAATGACCAATGACTAACAACAACCCAAAAAACTGTTTAATAACTTTTACTCGCTACCCCGAACCTGGAAAAACCAAAACCCGATTAATTCCAGTTCTTGGAGCTGAAGGCGCAGCAAATTTGCATCGACAATTAACTGAAACTGTAATTACTCAAGTAAAAGAAGTTCAAAACGTTTTAATTGAAGTGCATTTTACTGGTGGAAACCAACAATTAATGCAAGCATGGTTGGGAGAAAATATTACTTATCGACAACAAAGTGAAGGTAATTTAGGTAGGCGAATGGCGACCGCTTTTCAAACAGCTTTCAACAACGGAATAGAGAAAGTTGTAATTATTGGTTCGGACTGTCCGATGCTAAATTATCAAATCATAGAAGAAGCATTTGCAGCACTTTCCCAACATGAATTAGTGCTTGGTCGTGCAGCAGATGGCGGTTATTATTTAATAGGGTTAAAGCGGTTAATACCTGAATTATTCACCGGAGTTAACTGGGGAACTTCTGAGGTATTACAGCAAACAGTTAAAATTGCGGAAAATCTGAAGTTAGCAGTTGCTTATCTTAGCACTCTTTCTGATATTGACAGACCAGAAGACCTAGCAATTTTGGATTTTAAACCGCAGATGGACGCAAATGAACGCAGATAAATTTTTTTGATTAATTTTATGAGAAACAACCAAATAAAAATATCAGTAATTATTCCTGTATTGAACGAAGCTAAAGTAATTAAAAATATATTGCTTAATTTACAAAATTACTCAGAGTTAGAAGTTATTGTTGTCGATGGTGGAAGCGAAGATGAAACTTTTGCTATTGCTGAAAGTTTCGGTTGTAAAGTTTTGTCTTCTCCTCGCGGACGATCGATCCAAATGAATGCTGGCGCTGCGATCGCAACTGGAAACATTCTCCTATTTTTGCATGGTGATACAATTTTACCTGCTAATTTTCCACAAATGGTTTTGGCAGCAACACAAAAACCGGGAGTAGTTGGGGGTGCTTTTGAATTAGCAATTGATGCGAAAATTAGAGGAATTAGGTTAGTAGAGAAGATGGTGAATTGGCGATCGCACTTTTTTTCCCTACCTTACGGCGATCAAGCTATCTTTATTAAAGCAGAAATATTCCAAAAAATTGGTTGTTTTCCCATCCAACCAATTATGGAAGATTTCGTGTTTATTCGTAAATTAAAAAAGATAGGAAAAATTGCCATTATTTCCCCACCAGTTATCACATCAGGTCGCCGTTGGCAACAACTTGGCATCATAAAAACTACCTTAATTAATCAATTAATGATTCTTGGTTATTACCTGGGAGTTCCCCCAGAAAAACTAGCATCTTTTTATCGAAAAAATCGGAATTAATGTCATTTATACAGATGATTAATACAATTTGGGAGAGGCGGGTTTAGCCAAAACGTGGGAAAGCAAAACTAATAACGCACTCAGTACCCCCAACCCCCTTCCCAAGGGGACTGAGAAGGTTCCCCCCTTGGTAAGGGGGGCTAGGGGGGATCTAGGTTTCAGGCAGAGAGTGCGTAATTTATATAAGATTCAAATCAAAACCCGCCCACCCCAAACATTTGTAACAAACATTGATATTTATAGCTAATTCCAACCTCTTAATTTCTGATGTACGCAAGCTAAATACCACATATAATCTTCTAACTGATAACTAACCGCTTTCACAATATAATCTTGAGCTTTTTTCACATCTCCCTCAGCTTCGTAATACAAACCCAAGTAAAGATGACTGTAAAATTTACCTTGCTTACCTTCAGATTCCCCAGCAATTAACACATCTTCTGTTGTACAATTTCCCGCAAACAGATCGTAAACATACCGCATTACCTTTCGTGGATCGTTTCGCACTTCTAATAAAGTATTCCTCGCTTCATTAACCCCTCGAAACCTAGCAATACAAAGATATCGCCACACAGTTTCTTCAACATCGTGAAAATTTACTGTTAAATCTATCTCAAACTGGTTAGCACCTTCGGCAAATTTTTCGGCATAATAGTAAGATAGACCACGTTGCCAAAGATATGGAGTTAGACTTGGTTCTAACTTCTCTCCTGTGTCAAAATCCTCAATAGATTCGGCAATTTTAGCCAATTTAAAATTAGTCATTCCCCGCCGAATATATGCCTTAGCATCTTGAGGATTAGTGCGAATAACGTTATTCCACCAAGAAAGTTGTGCTAGCAGTGAAATTTGGCTGTTCATGAAAATTAAGATTAGTTGTTAGAATGATTCTAATGTAGGAGGTAATCAATTAATTGTAAATACTTTCATTTTCTGAAATTTAAGATTGGAGGATTTAACAATGAATTCACCTCAAGACGAAGCAAAACCTGTTGAAATTGAAATAACTACTGTTGAACCTGAAACTGAAGATGCAAAACCAAAAGTTAGGGTTGAAGAGTTTAGTATTAGTGGTGATGCCTTAGTAAGTAAGATTAAAGAATTGATTCATCAAGGAAACATTCGTCGCATCACCATCAAAAATGAAGAAGGGCATACATTAATAGAAATTCCTCTAACTATTGGTGTTGTGGGAGGAGTAGTTGGTACAGCAATGTTTCCCATTGTAGCAGCAATTGGAGCAATTGGTGCATTAGTTGCCCATCTCACAATTGCTATTGAAAAAGTTGAAGGTTCTTAAATTCAAATCTGTTTTTAATGCTTGATTTGGGGTAGGTGAATCCTACCCTTTTATTTAATAAATAACCTATTTAAAATATTTTTCGCCACCGTTTCGGATACAGGAATTACTGATAAACGATTACCTTTTTTGACGATTAAAAGCTCATCGTCATTAAACTTTTGTTTGAGCTTTTCTAAACTAATTACTTCGGGAAAAACTTCTTTAAATTCAACAATTACAGTTTGCCAGCGCGGAGAGTCAGGAGTAGATTTAGGGTCATAATATTTACTGTTTGCATCAAATTGAGTAGGATCGGCTATATTGTTTTTTATTACACGCATTAACCCGACAATTCCCGGAGGATTACTATTAGAATGATAAAAAAATGCTAAATCACCTGGATTCATTTGGCGCAGAAAGTTTCGCGCTTGATAGTTACGCACACCGTCCCAAATAGTTTGGCGATCGCGCTGCAAATCCGTTATACTATAAACATTTGGTTCCGACTTCATCAACCAATAATTTGTCAAATTCGCCCCCTTTTTTGCCAGTGTTAATTATCATAATACAGCCTCCTAAATAACTTTTTAACACCTCTCTTTATTCTTTCAGCGTCCTCTGCGCCTCTGCGGTTCAAAAAATATGAACGATCGACTCACCCAACAAATCCAATTCATTATCGAAATTGACAAACTTAAAAACATTCTGCGCCAAACTAAATTAACTAATGGTTCCCGCCAAGAAAATAGCGCCGAACACTCTTGGCATATAGCAATTATGGCAATAATTTTAGCCGAATATGCCGAACCAGAAGTTGATATAATTAAAGCAATTAAAATGCTATTAATTCACGATTTAATTGAAATTGATGCGGGAGATACTTTCTGTTATGACGTAAAAGGAAACTTAGACAAAGCGGAAAGGGAAATTAAAGCAGCAACTCGAATTTTTGGTTTGTTACCTTCAGAACAAGCTGAAGAATTAAGGCAACTTTGGGAAGAATTCGAGGAATCAAAAACTGAAACTGCTAAATTTGCGATCGCCTTAGATCGCCTACAACCCCTCCTCCAAAATCAACAAAATTACGGCGGAACTTGGCAAACTCATGGAATTACCGAAAACTTAGTTAGAAAAAGAATGTCTCCTGTACAAGAAGCATCACCTATTCTAGGTAAATTAGTCGAAGAAATTATTGCTGATTGTATTGCCGCAGGTTATCTGAAAAAAGAACCATTAGCTGAGTTAATTCCAGATAAATTGTAGATTTAAGACAAATCCTAGTAACACATCTTCCCCTGATAATTCAGTTGGAGACTCTAGCAATTCTACAGCTTTTCCTTGGCGATAAATTTCTAACCTTCGGTTTTTTCGATTAATTAACCAACCGAGTTTTACGCCATTATCTATATATTCCTGCATTTTTTTCTGAGTTTCTTTCAAACTATCAGTAGGTGACATTAACTCCAACACAAAATCTGGCGCAATTGGCGGAAATTTTTCTTTCTCTTCGGTGGTAAGTGCATCCCATCTTGATTTTTGAATCCATGCTACATCTGGAGAACGATCTGCACCATTAGGAAGTTTAAAGCAAGTTGAAGAATCAAAGACTTTACCCAATTTAGTGCGACGATTCCAAATCACAAAATCTGCATTAATCTCAGAATTAAAGTTTCCTGTTTCCCCTCCTGTTGGCGACATAATAATAATTTCTCCTGTGGCATTACGTTCAAATTTTACATCGGGATTAGCTCGACAAAGCTGATAAAATTGTTCATCAGTGAGTTTAATAATAGGATTTAAGTTGACTGTGAATGTTAGCATGGTAGTTTATATTTTCGTAAATTAATGGAATTAAAAAGGTGCGTTAGGTGTAACCGTAACGCACCCTAAGCCATGTTAATTCGCCAGTTTTGCTAAGGGAATTCCTAACCAAGCGTGAAAGTTTTCTTGCTGAGTTTGATTAGGATTTTCCACAGCTACAATTTTGTAATTAGTAGGTTGAGGATCTGCTAAGGTAACTAACAAAGTTTGCAATTCATCTTGATGGAAGATTGACAATTGAATTGTATCTCCTGGTTGATAATCTTTTAACCTTTCGTTCAATTGATCTGCATTGACTCGCATTCCATCAATTGCTAATAATTCATCATCAGCACTAACACCAGCTAATTGTGCAGGTGAATCAAATTCGACAAATTCAATTTTTTGTTTGCCATTTTGAAATTTGGCTTTTAAGCCAATATAAGGAGGCTGATCGGCATCAATATCAGCTTGTAAACGTAAGCCGAAAGGTGCTAAATATTTATCAAAAGGTAACTCTTCAACACCATCGATATAGCTGGCAAAAAAGTCACTTAAATCTTTTCCGGCTACTAATTCGATCGCATCTTGCAACTGTTCACCTGTAAACCCAATTTCCGCCTTACCGAAATTCTCCCACATATAGCGCATCACATCATCAAGCGATCGCCCATTTCCCTGTCTCTCCCGAATCAGCAAATCCAACAAAAACGAAATCAATTGCCCTTTCAAATAATAGGAAATCTGACAATTATCACTGTTCGCATCCCGGCGATACAGCTTAATCCAAGCATCAAAACTCGACTCACTTACAGGTTGAACTTTTCTACCTGGTTTCGTCTGCAACAAAGTAATTTCCTTACTTAAATTATGCAAAAAAGTCTTAGCATCATAGATTCCCGCACGCCAAGGAATTTGTAAATCGTAATAGCTAGTAGTTCCTTCCGAAAACCACAGCGAAGGAGTGTAATTTTCCCCATCATAATCAAACTTTTCCAAGCCTTTCGGACGCAATCTCTTCACATTCCACAAATGGAAAAACTCATGCGCCACTAACTGCATGAAACTCTCATACTTCTCCTGTTTGCGGAAATTAAACCGGGGATAAATTAACGAACAAGCATACTTATGTTCCAAACCTCCACCGATATTGGGAGACAAATGCAGCAAAAACAAATATCTTTCGTAAGGTAAACCTCCAAAAATATCTGCCTCTACCTGAATGATTTTTTTAGTATCCTCAATAATTCCTTCCGGTTCCGCATTTCCCTTTCCCCAAATTACTAACTCATGGGATTTACCCAAAGCTTCAAACTGATAAAATTGATGAACACCAATTTCAAACGGACTATCCACCAAAGTATCAAAATCTGCCGCCTCAAAAGTATTTTCCATACCAGAAACAGCAGGTAAAGGTGTAGCAATGCGCCAATCGGCTTGCGGAGGAACAATAGTAATTTTGATTGGTTGTTCCGTAAATTCTGGGATATAGAAACATAGCGCCGCTGGATTAAAATAACCGTGAGAACTATCTAAATGATTAGTTCTTACCGATAACTCATTGGCAAAAACTCGATAGCGCACTGTAACTTCTGAAACCCCATTTGTTCCCACTTGCCAGTGATTTTTGGCTAACTTACGCCAAGGCAAAATTGTCTTCCCTGCTTGCACTGAAAAATCTTGCAAATTTTTCGCATACTCGCGCACCAAATAAGAACCGGGAGTCCAAACTGGAAGTTTTAAATCTAAAACTGATGCCGACCATCCCGAAATTTGTAAAATCACCTCAAACAAATGTGAACTAGGTTGAGGCATCGACACTTGAAAGTGTATTTTAGGTGCAGTGCGTGGCAAGTTACTAGGGCGAATGGTAGTTGCTTCTGTCATGGCAATTGAAAATTGATAATGTTTATTTACTTAGCTCAAAATTGCAAATCAATATTTTGAAAGAGGAGAAAATTGCTTTAATCCTCTTCCTTACCGAGTTAAAAAGTTGTGACAGCGGATTAAATTTTTCCTGCAAGGTGCGCCAACTGCTTAAGATTGATTAAATGGATAACTTGACGCGACGGGTCGATTTTAATCCAACCCTTACTATCTAATTTTTCCATGATCTTAGTAGTATCCTCGACACCCACATCAGCTACATCAGCCAAATCTTTGAATGGAATATTGTAAATTTCCGTTCCTGTATCTGTAACTTGACCGTAGTTTTCCCCCATAGAAATCAAACTATTAGCCAACTTAACTGCGGGTGGTTGATGACGTAATTGAAAACGAAGATTCATCTGGCGCAGTCTTCTGACCATCAGTTGCAGCATTCTATGGTGTAGCTGCGGGTCTTTAAACAAAGTCTGGATAAATCGCTGCGCGTGAACGCTGAGTAATCGCACTGAGGACAGGGCAATGACATCTGTAGAACGGGGAGATTCATCAAGAATCGCCATTTCTCCAAAAAAATCGCCTTTTCCTAGAATTGCCAGCGATATGCGATCGTTACCAGCAATGCGCCGGACTTTCACCCAACCGGATAGCACGAAGTAAACCGCATTACCCCAAGCATCTTCCATAAGAACTGCTCTGCCAGAGGGATACTCGTGTTCGTCGGCAACCGATAGCAACCATTCTAAGGTCTCTGGATTGACCGTATTGAAAAGCGGAAAAAGTTCACTAAAATCTTCAGTCTGCATGAAAGATCTTAAAATCACGATTACCAGCATCGGCAGCAATAAAAGTCTTCTCCTTGGTTGAACAAGGGCTGCTTTTGTGGCAGAAACTATTAGCAATTACCATCGTAGTCTAGGGACGGGTAATTTAGGCTCAATCAGCCGTAATGAATTTCTTATTTAAAGGTAAAAGCATTAACTCCTTTCGGGACTATTTTGTGTTATGGTCATTTTTCTTAGCTTGAGCTTGTATAATTCTTAAATATTTAATTTGTTCTTCCACGCTTTGAACTACTTCATCTAAAGCTGGTAAAGCGTCTAGCTTATCTGTATTTAAGCTTGGGTCAAGATTAGTCCGGTCTCGAATTTCATTAACTTTGTGGTGCAACTGCTGGGCAATGTTTAAGGCATCTCGACTCAAGTTTTCCAACTGTTGCTGTTGATAAAATTTCAAAGCTGCGCCCCTTAGTACTTGAAGGGTGGCTTCTTCTCCATAAGTAGCAGGCATGACTCGTAGGCGTAGCAACAAGCGGTTTTGCTTGTAAATACGTTCAATTTCTGCTTGCTTTGGTTTTTCCACTGGCAACATAGGCAAGTGGGTTAACCGCTTGAGTTCTTGAATTAATCCCTGGAGGATAGAGGAATCTACCCCTTCTAAGACTAACTGGAGAACTCCGTTTTGACTCCAGAGAATCCGTCCTTTGTCGCCATGATTTTCTATATATAACCGACCAATTCCTCCGGCTAATACTCTTGCGAGTAATTCATTGAGTAAAACTTTGGGTGGCAGTTTTGCCAATACTTCGATCGGACTAGATAGATATTGCGCTTCTACTTCCAAAGTCGGTAAACTCAAACCTGGACTGGGAGCAACAGGAGGTGTTTGTGCTTTCTTATTCGCACTAGAACTGGCAGATAGTGGTTTCTGTGCTGTTAAGTGCTGCTGAACTGTTGGTGGTGAATTTACAACTGGTGGTTTTTTTTCTTCTATATAATCTATAGCCGATTCTTCATCATCTAAAATCAGGGTGGGTTTATTATCTTGGTTTGCCTTTCCTCTGGGTATTTCTTGTTGTTCTATGTTGGATACTGTTGGCTTTAACTGTCCGGTGTGGCTTAAGTAAGCTGAGAGCAATGCTTGGTGATTTTTGGCAGAAAGAGGTTGTGGTGATAACGAGCAGTTCATGTAAGCCAATATGCGGCGGACATAATCCAAGGCTTCTGTATCATTTGTATCTACCATACCTAAGTTCAGGCGGGTTCCCTCTAGGGAAAGAGGTACGACTTGATGATATAGACAGGCTTCAAAGGGAAGAATACCATCAATCAGGCGGAACATGGCTTCATTTACTTGAAGCGGGTCATCTTTCATTGATGAAAAAGCCTCTCCCTGAGTTTTGGTTTGCTTGCTTGTTATAGAGCTAACTTGTAAAGGTGGCATAAATATTTACTCTGACCTGGATGTTTTTTTCTGACTTGTTACCTTTTCTTGTCTCTACTTGTTTTTTTTCCTCTGTTCCTGATGGGTTTTGAGTAATGCTGGGACTTAGCTCAATACTTCTCCTGCCTAATAGAGTTGCAGGAGAGGATCAACTGGTAAATGACAAGTTTTCAGGTCAGCCAAAAGTCAATTAAAAATTACCTGTTAACTTTAAGCGATTTTTCCTGAATTTCTCAGGATAAATACTTAACTAAGTATCAGGTTCCGATACACCCTGGTAGTTACAGGATATTATAACTGTTGTCTTCTGATACTGTATGGCTAGAGTTAGCGATCGCAAATATTTGCACCGTTTTACTCATTACCTCAAAATAAAATTTTTCCTGGATTTTTTATATTTCTTTACTAAGCGTTGCGCTTTTCTTGTGCTGCCAGGTAAAGTTTAATCCATTCCCCCATTACTTGATTAGTCTTCAGGTTTAAGTCTTGGGCTACGTCTTCTAGGGTTTTGCCAGTGGTTAATTTGTCCAACAGTCGCCGTTGTTGTGGTGTTAAACTGTCCCAATATTCTTGCCACTGACTTGGGGTTAAGCCTAGACGGTGTTCTTTTAGTGAGGTTTCTAACCAGGTGGAAACTAACTCTGGTTGTATTTTTGGGGCAAAAACTTTGATGGCATGGTAGCTGATTTTTTCTCGCAGGCGATAGATTTCTTTAATAGGTTTGTTTAAAGCGCAGGCTATTTCTTCTTGGGATCTGCCTTGAAGATAAAGCTTGAGCCATTCCGAGGCTAGAGAATCAATATTTGTGGCTAAATATGCTTCAAATTCTTTTTTAACAGCGAGACGGGCAGCTTGTTTTTCTTCCCATTCTTGGTTTTCTATGTATTGGGCGATCGCTTGATTATCCAACAAACTGACTGGGTTTTCTGCTTCTTCGGGGACTATTTCTTCGGAAACTAAGCGCACTAAGTCTCCTGTTGGTACTTGGGTAATCCCGCCCCGTTGAGTACGTCGCAAGTAGTTAACAAAACGATACAGTAGTAAAGGTTGGTTGCGAATCGGGCGCATACAGTACTCTTCGGTACTGGTTAATAACAGAGCATTCCGCAATCTGGGGTCTTCTGTACATTCCCGAATCCAGCCTATTTGTTCTTGTAGATAACGATCGGACTGCAATAATTCTTGAATTACCTCCTGGAGAACATCAACTACTGCTCTTTGGCGATCGCGACTCAAGGCTACCCAAGTCTTAATTTTATTGCGGAGCATGACCAAAGAACCCAAGCGAGTCATTAAATTTTTATATGCTCTTTCTGGCCCTACTCCTAAGTACCGATGCCGTAAAATCCGGTAACGATACTCTATTGCTTGTTTGGCAATTGCTGATTGATTCGGGGCTAAGGTTTCATAACGCTCTAAATCTTTTCCTAATAACCACTTTATAATACTCTCTTGGGTCTGTTGGCTGATGTTTTCACAGTCCACTTGCAGCTGCTTTCGCAATTCATCTGCCCGTTGTTCAGCTATTAACATGGACTCTAGCTCCTCAATTCCCTATAACAAAAGTGTGCCCACTATTTAACTCAAAGCGTTCACCCATTATGGGTAGTGTAGACCTTGAGAGATATATTTTTTGACGACAGGTGAAGTGAACCAAGCATTAAGAGCAGGTTTTTCAAATATATTTTCTCCACTTGTTTAATTTACGCAGGTGTTTTAGATCACAACCTATCAGATAGTAGACTCACCAACCAAAAATGTTAATTTTTGTTAAATTAACCATTGTATAAATAGTTTCTTTGCCCTCAATACTGCTACTAAAGATGAATTTAGAATCTATAAAGATGCGCCTACAAAAACTAAAGCAAGAAGAGGATTTAATCGTTAATCAAGTGGACAATGCGATCGCGCTTTTTGCTCAATCCCATCAGCTAATCTTATTTAACAATAAGTTGACACTGATTTGGGGATTATCTCCAGTATTTCTGGAAAAACAACCTACTGATGAAGCTATTTTCAACTTTATTGTAGAACAAGGCTACTGGTCAGAATCACAAAAGCAACAGTTGGAAACATATTTACAAACAGCAGATACAGCAAACACTTGTTTTTACTTGCAACAAAGTAATGGCATTTGTTTGGAAGTTTACACTACATTGACATCTGACGGAGGACGGTTATTTACGTTCCGTGATGTGACATCATATCAGCAAGCACTGCGTTCAGCCACAGAAACCCAAACTTCCTTAAATGCAGAAGTCAGGCGGTTAAACTTTTTACTGCAACTTACAGAACGACTCCAACCTGCTACTGATTTACAAGAACTGGGCAAATTTGCCCTTAGCTATTTGGTAGAAGTAACGGGCGCGGCATTCGGAGATGTCAAAGTAATTATAGGTAATGGCGATCGGCGTTATGCTAGCGCCATTACTAATCGGATTTCGGCACAATTTATTGCTACTCATGGAGAAATTGCCGTTGCGGAAATGCTTGCATTATTAAATCAAGGCATTCCTTATGGTCAAGGGTTACTCTGGGATGTAGTGGAAACTGGGGAACCAATCTTTGTCGATGATTATTATAAACATCCGAAAGCTTTACCTGGGTTTAAGCATCCGGCGATCGGACAATTGGGGATTTTTCCGATCCCGGCAGCTGATGGTACGATTATTGGGGTACTAACTTTAGAATCGCGGAGTTTACAGAAGCTACAAGAAGCGCCGCAACAAGATATGTTGATTGCAGCTTGTCGGACTTTGGGTGTGGCGATCGAACGAGTGCAAGCCCAAGAAAATTTGCTGCGGATCAACGAAGACTTAGAACGCGCTTCGCAGATGAAATCAGAGTTCTTAGCTTCGATGTCTCACGAGTTACGCACGCCGTTAAATAGTATTTTAGGGTTTTCTGATTTATTGTTACGCCAAAGCGCGGGTTCTTTGAGCGATCGGCAACTTAATTATGTTCAGACGATCGAAAAAAGCGGCGAACACCTGTTACAGCTAATTAACGACATTCTCGATCTTTCCAAAATTGAAGCTGGCAAAACTGAACTAAACTTAAAGCCAATTTCAATCCACTATCTATGTACAGAATGCCTGAAAATGATTCAAGTGCGGGCACTGAAAAAGCGACTGGCGCTGACTTTGGAATTAGATTACCGTTTGGAACAGGTGAACATTGACGAACGTCGGGCTTGTCAGATTTTGATTAATTTGCTTTCCAATGCAGTAAAATTTACCCCGGAAGGCGGAAAAATTAAACTTTCTAGCCGTTTAGCTTATGGTAGCCAATTAGAGAAAGAATATCGGCCCGATCGCTCTGCGATCAATCCCAGCACTCCTTACCTCTGCTTGGAAGTGCAAGACTCCGGTATTGGTATTCCCAAACATAAATGGCATTTCCTGTTCCGTCCTTTTCAACAGGTGGATGCTTCCCTAGCACGTCATCACGAAGGTACTGGTTTGGGTTTGGTGTTGACAAAGCGGTTAGCAGAATTACATGGTGGTACTGTTTCTTTAGAATCGGAAGAAAATAAAGGCAGTAAGTTCCGCGTTTGGCTACCGCTGACGGAAATGCGTCAGGAACAAACTGGGATAGTGCCAGTAGAGTTCCCACAGCCATCGAAAATTAATCTGCGACTTCAAGAACCCTCAGTTTCTCCAGCTAAATTCCAGAGTAAGCGAGTTTTGGTGGTGGAAGATCAAGTCTACAACCAAGCTTTTATTTCCGAAGTGCTGGAACTTGAAGGGTATAAAGTAGAGATGATTTATGATGGCGGAACGATGATGCAGACAATTTATTCTCCTTTAGTTACGCCCCAGTCTCTACCAGATTTGATTTTAATGGATATTCAATTGCCCCAAGTGGATGGATTTCAGATTATCCGCCAACTGAAGGCGCATGATTTGTGGAAACGAGTACCAGTAGTTGCGGTTACGGCGATCGCTATGTCTGGCGATCGCGATCGTTGTTTAGCCGCTGGTGCTGACGGCTACTTGAGTAAACCCCTAAAAGTCGATGAGTTAATTGCTTGTGTGCGCTTGTATACAGACACAGCACCAAAAGAAATAAATTAGTAAGTAACCGGGCTGAGAGTTGAAGATTTTTAGTTAAATTGTTTCAATATATTAAGAAAGCTTTCCAGGCGTTTGAGTAAAAGTCCTGACAACTAGTAACTCAAGTTGCTAATTAGAAGTCTGACTCTTTGTTCAGCCCCCCTTAATAAGGGGGGTTGGGGGGATCAAAACCTAGTAATCACAGCGTTAGATCCCCCCACCACCCCCCTTACTCAAGGGGGGAACTCCGAAAGAATTAATAACTAGCAACTTGCGTTAGTACAAAAACGCGGAAAGCTCCAGGGCAGACAACAGAGGAAAAGAAGGCTTAAACTTAGATCAAGCTTTTTCACTTTTTTTCAACTGCACTGGCTTAATGTTCAGAACAAAGCGGGTGTATCTCTATTACCAAAGCCATAAAAAATTAAAGACTTTGGAGTTATTGCTAAGTTGGAATTTGTGGTTGTACCACACTAGTAGTTTTTTGTTTAATTATGCTAAACCACCCGCCAACCATTTTGCTCGTAGATGACGAGCCTGTGAATATTACTTTACTAGAATGTTTACTACGAGTAGAAGGTTACAAAACTCTGTCAGCGACTTCAGGAATAGAAGCACTGACAATTGCTGAAACATCTATTCCCGACTTAATTATATTAGATATTATGATGCCCGGAATGGATGGTTTTGCGGTTTGTCAAAAGTTACGAGAAGATAGTAATTTACAAACTATACCGATTATTTTTTTGACAGCGTTAGATGATGATTATTCTAAATTGCGCGGTTTAGAAGTAATGGGTGATGATTTTTTAACTAAGCCGTTTAAAAATAATTTACTTTTGCAAAAAATTGCTAATATGTTACGGCTTCAGGAAATGCGATCGCAACAAGTAAAACAAGAAATTAAAGAGAAAACCAAACGGCAATTCTCAGCAGCTTGGAATATTAATTTAGCACTTTCCGAAAAGCTACGTTTATTTGTTCCCGATCAATTTCTGCATCGCATTGCGCCTAATGGAGTAGAATCAATTCAATTAGGCAACTCTCAAGAAGAAGAAATTACGGTTTTGTTTTGTGATATTCGCAAGTTTACTACAATTTGTGAAGGGCAAACTCCCAGTGAGACTTTTCAATGGTTAAATGTATTTTTTACCGAAATGAATGCTTGTATTATGGCAAATAACGGGTTTATTGACAAATACTTGGGTGATGCTTTAATGGCTGTATTCGATCGCCCAGAAAGTCACCCCCAAGATGCTGTAAATGGGGCATTAATGATGCAGCAAAAAATTATTGAATTTAATAAAGGACGGGATAAATATAACTTAGAAGAACCCATTAATATTGGGATTGGAATCCATACAGGTAAAGGCATTATAGGAGCTTTGGGTGCTGATTCTCGGATTGATTCTACAGTAATTGGTGATGTGGTAAATACAGCATCAAGACTGCAAGAATTAACTAAACATTACAGTTGTGGAATTATCGCTAGTGATTCAGTAATTTCTCAATTGACTCAATCCGAATATTTTGAAGTGCGTTGGATCGATCGCGTAGTCCCTAGAGGGAAACAACAAGCGCAAGATATTTACGAAGTTTGTGGAAAAAGCACACCACCTACAAATAAACCACTAATGTTAACTTGAGTAATTTGTTGGGTTGGTCAGAAAATGTTAATTGTAAGATAGTGGTGACAGATCAAGCGATCGCACTAACTCTAATTCTAAGATTCATATTTCTATCAATCTAATCTGTCTGTTGGTGCTTCAATATGTTTAACTTCTGAGTTGGATATTTGATTGCAAAAAGGCCAGCCCGATCGCTTATTATAGTTAGATGCGATCGCTAAAAGCAACCCACCTAAAATGAACACTGGTAATGGCAAAGATAAGTGTTTCATCCAGTTAAAGAGTTGTGCTAAAGCAAACAATAACAGGAAACTAGCAAACCAAACTCTCATTTTTTTACCTCAAACAATCTTACATAATTTTAAAGTTTAAATGTTTTTTGAACCGCAGAGGCACAGAGGACACAGAGGAAAGAGGAAGAGTTTACAACTTAAATAGGATGGCTATTTCTATACAGAACGTTACACTAGTATTTGTGCTTAGTGTAATTTTCGCGCCAAGAGGGATTCTGTGTCATCATTAACGCCGGAAGTCAAGCAGCGAGTGGAACAATTACGGCAAAAGCTTCAGGAAGCAAGCTATGCCTATTATGCTCTCGATAATCCAATTATGGAGGATGCGGTATACGATCGCTTGTACCGGGAATTGCAAGATTTAGAAACACAATATCCAGAAGTAATTACCCCAGATAGTCCCACGCAGCGAGTTGGTGAACGTCCCGCCACTCAGTTTACCGCAGTCAGGCACAATATTCCGCTCTACAGTTTGGAAAATGCCTTTAATATAGAAGAGTTTGCCGCTTGGCAAGAACGTTGGCGGCGTTATGCGAAAGAACAAGAAACAGGAAAAGAATCTTTTGAATATGTTTGTGAATTGAAAATTGATGGTTCAGCTTTGGCGCTAACTTATGAAAATGGAGTATTAGTTAGAGGTGTGACTAGAGGTGATGGTGTTGCTGGAGAAGATATCACCCAAAATGTCAAAACTATTCGTTCTATTCCTCTAAAATTAAACTTAGAAAATCCACCCTTTCGTGTGGAAGTACGGGGAGAGGCATTTTTAGCCTTAGATACATTTAAACAAATTAATCAGGAACGGGAAAAAGCCGGAGATACATTATTTGCAAATCCTCGTAACGCCGCTGCTGGAACTCTGCGCCAATTAGATTCTAGAATTGTGGCAAAACGCAGATTAGATTTCTTTGCTTACACTTTACATATTCCCGGAAAAGATGATGCGGAAATTGCCCAAACGCAATGGGAATCTTTGGAATTGTTACAAAAAATGGGTTTTCGAGTAAATCCCAATCGTAAACTTTGTAAAACTTTAGAAGATGTCGCAGATTACTATAATTATTGGGATACAGAAAGGTTAAATTTGCCCTACATGACAGATGGAGTAGTGGCGAAATTAAACTCTTTAAAATTGCAAGAAAAACTTGGTTTTACCCAAAAATTTCCCCGTTGGGCGGTAGCTTTAAAATATGCAGCAGAAGAAGCACCAACTCGCGTCGAAGCTATTAGTGTGAATGTGGGAAGAACAGGCGCAATTACACCTTTAGCCGAACTGACTCCGGTACAATTGGCGGGAACGACGGTTTCACGGGCGGCACTGCATAATATTGATTATGTGCGATCGATCGACATCCGTGTAGGCGACACAGTAATAGTTCACAAAGCTGGGGAAATCATCCCCGAAGTCGTCAAAGTACTAACCGAACTTCGCCCCCCCAATACTAAACCTTTTCAAATGCCCAGTTGTTGCCCTGTTTGCAATCAACCTGTGGTAAAGTTACCCGAAGAAGCAGTCACCCGCTGCGTTAATGCTTCCTGTCCCGCAATTTTAAAAGGCGCATTGGTACATTGGGGAAGTCGTGACGCTTTAGATATTAACGGATTAGGAGAAAAACTAGTGCATCAAATGGTAGAAAAAAACCTGGTGCATTCAGTCGCAGATTTGTATGATTTAACCCCCGAAAAACTGATGACTTTAGACAGAATGGGGCAAAAATCAGCCACCAAATTAATCGATGCCATTAATCAATCAAAAACTCAACCTTGGGCAAGAGTATTATATGGTTTAGGAATTCGCTTAGTAGGTAGCGTCAACGCCCAAACTTTAACCCAAAAATTTACCAATGTCGAACAACTAGAAGCAGCTTCAGCAACATCTATTGAAGCAGTTTATGGCATCGGTGCCGAAATAGCCCAAAGTGTTTTCCAATGGTTTAAAGTTCCCGCAAATCAAACTTTAATCGAAAGATTAAAAGCAGCAAATTTGCAACTGGCAAATCAAGAATCTGTCTCAACGGCAACCACTAAAGGTAACAAATTTAATGGCAAAACTTTTGTCCTTACCGGAACTTTGCCCACCTTAAAACGCGATGAAGCCAAAGATTTAATTCAAAAAGCTGGGGGTAAAGTAACAAATTCAGTGAGCGCCAAAACCGATTTTGTGGTTGTCGGAGAAGATGCAGGTTCTAAACTACAAAAAGCCGAAGAATTAGGAATCACCCGATTGTCGGAAGCGGAACTTTTACAAATGCTAGAAAATTAAAAAGGTAATTATCCCGAATACGGGTTAATTACCCACTCTATATTCTCCCTCTTGTCTCTGTGTCCTCTGCGTCTGGAGCGGTTCATTATAAAAGATCAAGGGTGTAGTTAACCCCGATTTAGTATTGAATATCCACTTCAAAATCTAAAATTGCCTAATGTTACTTCATCAAAGTTCGGGAAAATGGCGTTTAGGGTTAGGGTTATCACTATTAACCGTTTTCTTATGGGGTATTCTACCCATAGCCCTAAAAGTAACACTTCAAGGATTAGATCCCTACACCGTTACTTGGTTTAGATTTTTCATGTCTTTTGGATTACTTGGAGTGTATTTAGCTACCAGAAAGCAACTACCTTCTGGGGAAAAATTACGTTCTCTTCCTTTAAGTTTGTTGGTAATTGCTAGCATATTTTTAGCCCTCAACTATATCCTGTATTTAATAGGTTTAGCCTACACAACTCCAGCAAATGCCCAAGTTTTAATTCAACTTGCTCCCGTGTTAATGGGATTAGGAGGAATCTATATTTTTCAAGAACGTTATACCCTGATGCAATGGACAGGTTTAGGAGTGTTAACGTTAGGATTTGCTTTGTTTTTTAATGAACAACTAAAAACCTTGATTAATGCTCAAGGAACATATTTATTTGGTTCAGCTTTAATTATTATAGCTGCTATAGTTTGGGCAGTGTACGGTTTAGCTCAAAAACAACTTTTGCAACAATTAACTTCAGCCAATGTCATGCTATTAATTTATGGCATTTGTTCTGTTTTATTCGCTCCTTTTGCTCAACCCCAATCTATACTTAGCTTAACGCCTTTGCAGTTTTCTATGCTGATTTTTTGTGGGTTGAATACAATTATTGCTTACGGCGCTTTTGCGGAATCTTTAGAACATTGGGAAGCATCACGAGTCAGCGCAGTAATATCTAGTGCTCCCATTGTTACTTTAATATCCGTTTGGATAGTAGCATTTTTATTTCCAACTTGGGTTGTAACCAACAACCTGACAATTTTAGGAGTTTTGGGTGCACTTTTAGTTGTAGTTGGTTCAATGACTATTGCCTTGGGGAAAAAGCATTAATTTCTGGCGATAACTATAAGTTAAATTTCAGTGAATATCGCAGAACTAATTTCCGACTATTTCCTGATTCGATAAAAAGATAATAGGTTATATATTCTAACAAATTCTTCGATATTTGTGTAAGGCTGATTTGCAGCTTTGTTTAAAATCACAAAAGTCTCGACTTTTGGAAAATTGTTAGTCAGTATAGAAGTAGGTAATGAGCATCGTTGTACTTTCTTGGAACGATGAACAGCTAAGTTATTGCAGAATTTGTCTTTATGAAACCTCCTAAATTATGCGTCAATTAACTTACTCGATCGGCAAATCATTTAATTGGGTAGGAATTTTACTAGGAATTTCTCTGCTGACAAGTATTGGATCTACTTTTCCTGCAAGATCCGCAGAGCGAGTGCAAGTGTCTTTAGACATATTAAAACGTACAATTTCTGTAAATTCTTTGGAAGCTTACGCTAAAAGAGGAGTAGTTAACCAGGATTTAGCTCCTTACGTTCAATATGTTAATCCTCAAAAACAAGCCCTGTTACGTCAGATATTACTCAAACGTTTAGAAGTCAGACCGATCGCGGTTTCTCAATTCTTCAACACACCACAAGCAGAAATTTTACTGCGAAGATTAGGACAAGTTATTCAGACGGAATCTGGAGAATATGGTTCCCAACCAATTCAACAAGCTTTAATTTCCGCCGCCAACGATCCAGAGGGAATTACCTTACTAAATGTTTTGCGAAAATTTCCTGCATCTGGAGTCAGAATTGATTTAACAAGAGGTTTACAACTTGCAGATGATTTATCCAAATTAATCGAGCAATCTAATAAAGCAATTGCAGCTGTTAATGAACAAGGGACTACTTTAGTAGCTAATCAAACTGCTGCACAAATAGCTACATTACCCAACTTACGCCAACCAGGATCTTTCACAGTTAATAAGCAAACAATACAATTACAAGACCTACGCCGCAACCGCAATTTTAAAGCAGATATTTATTTACCAATTTCTGATAACATTAATCAGCAAACAACTCCAGCACCAGTAATTGTAATTTCTCATGGTGTAGGTTCAGATAGAGAAACCTTTGCTTATTTAGCCCAACATTTAGCTTCATTTGGACTAGCGGTTGCTGTGTTGGAACATCCTGGTAGTAATGCACAGCAATTGCAAAATTTGTTTGCAGGTAAAGCAGAAGAAGCTGCTCAACCTTACGAATTTACTAATAGACCTTTAGATGTTAAGTTTCTCCTCGATGAATTAGAGAGACTTTCTCAAACAGATCCTTTGTATCAAGGTCGGATAAATACTCAACAAGTGGGAGTAATTGGTCAATCTTTCGGCGGTTATACTACATTAGCTTTAGCAGGTGCAGGTATCGATTTTAATAGTCTACAAAAAGATTGTGCTGCAATTAATTCTACTTGGAATTTGTCACTCTTATTGCAATGTCGCGCTTTAGTTTTACCCAATTACAATTATGATTTGCAAGATTCAAGAGTCAAAGCGATAATTGCTATTAACCCTATTGGTAGTAGCGTTTTTGGTAAAGACGGACTGCAAAATATTAATATTCCTGTGGCTATAGTTGCGGGTACTGCTGATACAGTTGCACCCGCTTTACCAGAACAAATTGTGCCTTTTACTTGGCTAAACGATCCCCAAAAATACTTATTAATCATGAATAACGGTACACATTTTTCTACTTTAGCTGAATCTCAATCTAGTGTACCTTTGCCGTCATCAGTAATAGGCCCAAATCCTGCCTTGGCGCGTGATTACATAAAAGTTTTCAGTGTGGCTTTCTTTAAATTTTATGTTGCCGATCAGAGAGAATATCAAGCTTATTTGACTCCATCCTACATTGGATATTTAAGTCAAGAGCCTTTGCCTTTAAGTTTGGTGCGATCGCTCACCGAAGCTGAGTTAAAATTAGCTTTAGAGCGTCCATCACCAGAAACGGTAATCTCGCCCACTAAGCGTAACTAAAAATCACCAATTATTAATTACTAAATCGTGCAAGGTTTCCTTAACTTAAACAAACCCTTTGGTATTACTTCTCATGACTGCGTAGCTAAAGTACGCCGTCTTTTACGTCAAAAAAAAGTCGGACATGGCGGAACATTAGATCCCGCAGCAACGGGCGTTTTACCCATTGCGTTGGGTAAAGCAACTCGCCTGTTACAATACCTGCGGGAAGATAAGGCTTATCGCGCCACTATTAAATTAGGAATAACTACGACTACAGATGATTTACAAGGAGAAGTAATTGCCGAAAAATCCGCAAATAACTTAACTTTAGAAGCAGTGAAAATAGCTTTGGAAAAGTTTCAGGGAATTATTCAACAAATCCCACCTAATTATAGTGCAATTCAAGTCCAAGGTAAACGTTTATATGACTTAGCTCGTGCCGGAGAAAACATTATTGTTGCCCCTAGACCTGTGGAAATTCATCAAATAGATATTTTAGATTGGCGTGGGGGAGAATTTCCCGAATTAGACCTGGAAATCGCTTGTGGGCCTGGTACTTATATTAGAGCGATCGCACGCGATTTAGGAATAGTTTTACAAACAGGAGGAACTCTCGCCGCCTTAACTCGCACCGCCAGTTGTGGCTTACAATTAACCAAAAGTTTGACTTTTGCCGACTTAGAAACTCAGCTAGAACAAGGAACATTTAACCCCATTTCCCCAGAAACAGTTTTAGAACATTTAGCAATAATCAATCTATCAGCAAAAGAAGCTAAAGCTTGGTGTCAAGGTCAACGCATTCCACTTTCAGATATTTCAACCGAACACTTAGGAAATGTGCAGCAAATTTATCACGAAGACGATCGCTTTTTGGGCATTGGTAAAGTAGTTAATTCAGAGGGGAATGTTCTGTTACTCCCACAAATGGTATTTGCGCTGGAATAAAGGTCAACAGGGAACAAAAAATTTCTAACTCTCATCAAGTTTGTAGTAAAGGCTATCGCTAACAGTCTTCCCAAGTAGCAGGATTTTAGTCCTGACAACAGACCAGCTTTGATTAACGTTATAGCCTTATCTTTATTAAATTTCATTCGTGCTTTGGCGACGACGGCGCAATCCTAAAAAAGATCCTACGCCTAACAAAGCAAGCATTGCAGAAGGTTCAGGTACGCTAGCGAAGGCAGTACCTTTAACACCACGAACCGCAACCACTACATCATTAAAATCGCGGTCAGAGTTTTGGTTATTGCCACCAGTTGCCCCTTCAGCTCCAAATAAATCTTCAAAACCAATTAATACCCAATTTTCGCCACCAGCATTCACATTATAAGCAACCATGTGCTGTAATCCATCAGCGTTATTAGCGGCGACACCACCGTACATAGCACTTTTGTTGCCATTAGCAGCAAGGGACAAAGATAACTGAGTATTACCTTGGTAGCTGCCTAAACTAAAACCTTGACCTAATTTCATCGGGCCATCACTTTCTGACAAAATGCTGTTAGGAGAAGCAATATCGCCCCAAATTAGCTTCTCAGGGCCATTATTCACAGAATAGTAGAGAGCATTTCTAAAACCTGCGCCTTCATTAATAAAGTAAATCTCTGCGTCATTAACACCATTTTCCCATCTCAAACTAGCAGGATCTAGCTCTAAAAGCTCGGCTCCTTCAAGTTGTAAACGCTCTGTTTGTACGTATTTATTGAACTGAGACCACATTGAGTTGCTAAGTTGCAAAGCACTAGCTGTTGTGGTGTAAAATACGCTGGCTACTGAAGCTGTAGCGATCATTAATCCTGTTAAAAATTTAGATTGCATGGATTTATTCCTGTAATTTCCGTTAGAAGTTAAAGATTTACTCTTGTTTATGAATATCTTCTAGTATTTAGTGAAAAGCAATATGTTTTCGCTGTTTTTACTAAGTCTTTATAGTAATCAATCTCTATATTAAATTGCTGTTAATTCACTAAAGTTCAATGCTAGATATACATAGGAAACTAGTTATTTATTCTCAAATTGCCTCGGAATATTAGTTATTATTACGATCTAGTTTCCCGAATATTTTTATTTTTAATTAAACTATAAATAAAAATTTTTTGCATAGGAGTTGGTGCTGTAGTTAATATGTATTTATGTAGGTAAAAAAATAGTTATTTAAGTATTTATACGGGTAATTGTACTTATAGGATCAATTTTGGAATCAAGACGATCGCTAAGCTAAACATATATTGCCAAATACCAAGGAACTGACCCAGGTTGTTGCCACCTGACTTCCCTACACCTCCCAAACCTATCTGAATGGCTAGACTTTATCCCTGAAGTTGCTACCTTAGACATATACAACTTGCTATCCCAGAGGAAAAGAAATGAGTCGCGAGGATGTAAAAGCGATCGCTAATGAATTAAAAACCCAAGTACTAATCTTGGGGGGAACTGTCGCCCTAATGTGGATTCTAGAATTTTTCGACCTAACCGTTTTTCACGGTCAACTGGACAACTTTGGGATTATTCCCGGTTCGCCTATTGGACTGCGTGGCATATTATTTGCCCCCTTTCTACATGGAAACTTCGTGCACCTAGCAGCCAACACCATTCCCTTTGTAACTCTTGGCTGGTTAATCATGTTACGAGAAACCAGCGATTTTTTTGTTGTCAGTGTCGTTTCAATGATCGTTAGTGGTCTAGGTGTTTGGCTATTTGCACCACCTCATAGTATTCATATTGGTGCTAGTGGAGTTGTGTTTGGATATCTGGGTTATTTAGTATTTCGGGGCTATTTTCAACGTAGTCCAGGATCTATTCTTTTATCATTAATCGTACTTTTCATTTACGGTAGTATGATTTGGGGTGTTTTACCAACCCAAATTGGGATTTCTTGGCAAGGGCATTTGTTTGGCTTTATTGGTGGTGCGATCGCAGCCCGTATACTCTCCCCTCAAAAGCGTTACAAATCCTAAGTAATGGATATCAAAACTTTCAATTACCCAACCAGGTTATCAAATGCTCAAAAATCTAAGTAGTTGACGAGAGTACCTAACTTAGAGATACTGTTGGTCTATCGGGGGGCAGATGCAAAAGCTACCTAAGCCCTGTACAGTGAGGAGTTTAACTAATGACCAATATGTGTCAAAAAGTCGCTTTAGCTGGTGCTGCTACGGTTGCAGTTGCCGCTACTATCATCATGGCTAAGTCAGCTTCAGCTCAAAGCGCTGCTATTTGCCAGAGTATTAATTTTCAACCTGCAAGATGTTCAATGGATACCCGACGTGGCGTAGTTTTAGAAAGAGTATTATCTCGCACCCCTTGTATACGTGGTAGAGATTGGGACTATCGCCCAGGTTTTGTTTGGGTAACAAATGGATGTCGCGCCCAATTTCGCTCAGGTGGTAGTTGGTTCGATCGCGATCGCAGTGAATTTCCCGAACAGATATGTGTAGAGGAAGAAGTTTATATTCCCAGATCGAGGCAGCGAGTTCGTTATCCCAGAAGAATTCCATGTCCTTATTAAAAGTTAGGAAACGGCGAACAGGAAAAATTATTAGCTTCGTTTTTTGCGTTCTGAGTTAGGGAGAGTTATGAAATTGTGACGTTCTCCCCCGTTAATTTCTGCGAAATATAACGGGGGCTTCTTAGGACTAAAATAGAGCTAATTGCACTCCACTAAAACCCCAAGCTTCAGGCTTCACAGGCTGTCTATTGACGAAGCCTCCACCCGCAGAAACGATGAGTCCCACCGCTTGTAACGCTTTTATCAAGATATTAATTGCAGCGTTTTGATCACGATCCAAAGTTAAATTACACTTGGGACAACAATGAGTTCTAACTGATAAAGTTTTCGGAACTTTTACGCCACAACCAGAACAATTCTGTGATGTGTTATGTGGATTCACTTTAACAACGCCGTGATATAAATCTTTGTTGACGTGCTAAATGACTTTGTACTTTCCTGTAGAATTGTGGTGTTGCTACAGTTTCATTATCTGATGTTGTTAAAAATTCCTTTAAGCCTACATCAATTCCTACCGCAGTTTTAACTGTATCAATTGGCTTTAAATCTGGTATTGTTTCATCTGACGCAGTAATACAAACGTAATAACCATCAGCTTTTCTAACTATAGTTGCTGTTTTGGGAGTAAAACATAAAGGAATATCACGATGCAAAACTACTAGAAATCCACCAAGTTTAGGAATCCTTAAAGTATTTCCTGCTAAAAAACAGGCAGCTTTAGGATGATTTACTCTCGAAAAACTAATAGACCTTAATTCGCCTTTTTTCTTAAATTTTGGTCTTCCTCCACGTTTACCTGATTTATCAGGAATTAACCATCGCTTCCAGGCTTTATCTAACCTTTGTAAATTAAGTTGTTGTACTTCTGTATAAATTTCCTTATATTCAGGAAATAATACTTTAGTTTCTTTAAGTGCTGCTTGTTGAGTGTAATAATCTACTTTTTCTGGTATTTCCCCAATCGGTTCAGAAATAATAGAGCAATAGTTAATCTGACATCGAGTTGAATTGAGCCAATCTAACCTTTGACCAAGTGCAAAATTCCAGTGACGGCGCAATAATTCCATCCAATTTTCCAGGATAGACACTTGCTCGTCACTGGGTTTGATTTTGTACTGGTAGGTTATAATCATCAAGCTAATATAACACTCATTGCTAATTTAAAGACTGTCTCTAGTCGTTTAATTAGAAAAGAATTTCCTGATTATTTATACCAGTTTTATAAAAAACCTGTGTTCTGGACTGGTTCCTATTTTGTTGCTAGTTGTGGCGGTGTTACCATTGAACAGTTAAAAAAATATGTCGACCAACAAGCGACACCAGAGAATTAAATCGTTTTCGCTACGCTCACTTTTATATCAAATCGGCATTCCCCTCCCGTTATACCGGAGGTTAACGGGAGACCCCTGCCGACATTAGGGTTGGATTTTTAAGTTAATTAACTTCCCCTTTTCCCCTTTTCCCCTTTTGCTCTTATCTGCTTAGCTCTGTGACATTTTATTATCGATCGTTAGTGGGGGTGGAAGTTCGTGAATAAATCCCACTGTATCTGTCAGAAGAATTGATTTACGTTCGTCTGTTTCGGGATTTGCGATCGATAATTTTCGCGTTGTTGGATCGAGAGTCGCAAACAATTTATCTGCCCTATAGACTTCAGAAAAAATCCTTCTGCCTTCTACCCTCTTAACTATCTCCTAACTTCTGCTAAAAGTTCATTTTTCGCGGATGGTGGGGACGACAGGGACTACCCCAACAAACTTGTCCGGCTGGCAAACTGCGAAATACGCTACTGCGTGCCCCTACTATAGTATTTGCACCAATTTCTACACCTGGGCCAACAAAGGAATCAGTTGCCACCCAAACGCCGTTACCAATAGTAATCGGCGCGGTAATTAAACTAAAAGTGGGGTCTTGAAAGTCGTGACTTCCGGTGCAAAGGTAGCATTCTTGGGAAATAACGCTGTGACGACCGATGCGAATGTAATCCAAACTGTACAAAACTACGTCATCACCAATCCAGCTGTAATCGCCGATTTCTACTTTCCAAGGGTAAGTGAAACGGGCGGTCGGTCGAATGACTACTCCTTTGCCGATTTTGGCACCGAATAAACGTAGTAAAGTATTTCTGGGTGCGTGAAGTTGGTGGGGTGTGAGGGGAAATACGATCGCTTGCACCAACCACCAAAGTAAAATTATCCAATTGGAACGACCGCGATCGAAATTTGATTGATCGTACTTCCTTAAATCTATCCAAGGTTCTGCATCCATCAAGGGTTCTTTTTTGGATGCAGAAATTGGGTCTGCTGGTTCAGGAACCCACTGAGTCATAAGCTGTAGAATCGCTGGTGGTAGGAGAATCAGTTGTAGATGTCACAGTTTTTGGAGGAGTAACTGGTTGTGGTGCGTTGTTTAACTGACCACCAAAACGGCGTAATTCGTAGAGTTTTACCCCTATTTGAAATTCGTATTGGCTCAAAAGTCTAGCATAAGTATATCCGGCTCTCCCATCCAAAAAGCCCAGTTGGAAAACATAACTGATCAAAAAGCGCAACAAAGGTTTAAAAGGTAAATGTACCCAAACTTTCTTTAAAAAGCGTTTGCGTTGAACCGCATCTCCCAAAATATTAGCGCCGATCGTACCATCATCTGCCCTGCCAGTTAACAAGTTCAAATAAACGCGAGCTTCCCAATTAGAATAACGATTGTGTCGTTCTAACCAGTGATATATATCGCGAAAGTCAATGTGCAACATATCATTTTTTAGATAGCCAACTTTGCCTTCTAAAATTACGTGCTCATGAACTTCGTTATCTCCAGTGTTACGAATTCCTTCCGTACCCAAGTTTTCATAACGTCCTTTTTGGTGACGGAATAGACGTAAATTCCAATCAGGATATCTACCACCATGCTGAATCCAAGTTCCCAGGAAAAAGACTTTCCGATTCAAGTAATAGCCGTTGTAATCTGGGTTTTCAATAGCAGCGGCAATTTCTGCCCAAAGTTCTGGAGTAATGCGTTCGTCACAATCGACTATTAAAACCCACTCATTGCGGAAAGGCAAATTATCTAATGACCAGTTTTTCTTTTTCGGCCACCGACCGTTAAAGTAAAACTGCACTACATTTGCTCCATATTTTTCGGATATTTCTATCGAGCGATCGCTACTTTGCGAATCCACGACAAAAATTTCATCCGCCACTGCTACACTTTCTAAACAAGCTGGCAAGTTAGCTTCTTCGTTTTTGGCGGGAATCAACACGGAGACTGGGATTTTTTTGGCTGTGGCAGTCATGATTAGTGGTGCTTAATTTAGCAATAAACTTCAAGATAATTGGCAAGTGAGTCTCAGGAGAAACCAACTCATCGCCCGATCTTATTTTTCCCGTTTTGCGGCAGAAAATAACCCCATGATTACGGCACTTAAATATCCAATTTGACCGTAACTATACACTAAATTTTCAAACCGTCGGTCGGGATGGCGAAAATATTTCATTGATTTATAAACACCGTACATTAAGCGTTCGCCACCTCGTCCTAGTTGTTTTACTCCGGCTTTCCCGACTAGTTGTTCGCGGTAATATTCGCTGATGCCTTGCCACCAACCTCGACTTAAAAACCATTGGCGGTTAACTCGTTCTGGGGAAACGTTATGCTGTACTAAAGCTTCCGGGATATAGGCGACTTGCCAACCTCGGTTTAAAGCTTGTTCTGTCATTAGTAGTTCTTCGTTGGATAGTAATTTTTTCCCAACTCGACCCAGGTTAACGTCGAAACCACCGATTTCTTCGAGAAACTTACGTCGAATAGAATAGTTTAAGCCTCTGGGAGTTAAGCCTGGGCGATCGATATAAACAATTTTGTCACCCAGATTATATGCGCCTAAATTTCCCGCTAAGTCATCGGAGAGCCACGTTGGGGGTAAAATTCCCTCCGGCCAAATTAAGGTAACTTTGCCACCTGCGATCGCCAATTTTTCGTTGCTCTGATAAGCTGCATACAGTACACTCAACCAATTGGGATTAGCTACGGCATCATCATCAAGATATGCGAGAATTTGACTTGTGGCTGATTTTGCCCCTGTGTTGCGAGCTACTGATAATCCCGTGATTTGTTCATATACATATTTCACGCTAGGGCGTGCTTGAACTATTTCACGAGTGCGATCGCTCGAAGCGTTGTCTACAACAATTATTTCATAATCAGGAAAATCTTGTGCCAGCAAACTATCAATAGCCGCACCTAAATATTTTTCTCGATTATGTGTACAAATAATTGCAGAAATTTTGCTCATAAACTTCCGCCTAATTGTTAACTAACTTATCGGTTGTTTACGAAAAGCTACATTTATTACCAAAAGTTTTAATTATTCCTTTTTAGAGATGAAGTTAAAAAATTTGCGTTGAACTTTTCTCATGCTACCAAATAAAAGTATTTATCGATATCCGTAAAATCTTTGACACTTGTCCAGTTATTAAGTACCGTTAAGTACGTAGCGAAAAAGGGAATCAGCCCCTATCGATCAGATTGTTCGTAGCTTTTAAAGCCGATCCAGATTATATGAATAAATTATCTAAAAGACGAGTAATCTTAGTAACTGGGCCTGCGCGATCGGGGAAAAGTGAGTGGGCGGAATCACTAGCGCAAGAATCAGGAAAATCGGTAATCTATGTAGCAACTGCTCAAAAAGCTCCTGATGATGCCGAGTGGATGGCGAGAATTTCTCAACACATTCAGCGCCGTCCTTCTGTTTGGCAAACTTGGGAAGTACCCGTGAATTTAGGCGCAACTATTGAGTCAGCAAAAAGTAGTAATTGCTTATTGGTAGATTCTTTGGGAACATGGGTAGCGAATTTATTAGAATACGATCGAACTCAGTGGCAGAAAATCTTAAAAGAATTGTTAGAAATTGTTGAGAATTGTAATTGTGATGTAATCTTTGTAGCAGAGGAAACAGGCTGGGGTGTAGTTCCGGCATATCCAGCAGGTCGGCTTTTCCGCGATCGCTTAGGTACTTTAGTACGTCAATTAGGAGCGATCGCTAATCCCACTTACTTAGTCACAGCAGGTCATGTTTTAAACTTAAGTCAGCTTGGTAGCCCCCTAAACAACAAATAGCAAATCGCTGTTACCTGATTAATGCCATTTTCCCAGATTGAGACTTTTTACCTTACTCAACATGGGAAATAAATATTTTATTTCTTTTGGAAGAAGATCGCTAAAGGCTATGATTGACTCAGCAGAAAGTTTATGCCTTTTTATAGCTGAGTTACTCCTCTATTAGATGGAAACATAATTTGAAAAAAAAAACTAAGATCGGGAAACAGCTATGAGATATTCATGATAATATCCATTGCTCCCTAGTGTAGTAAGGCAGAAATAAATATTAGTTAAACGCTCAGGAAAAAATTTGGAAAAGTGTTATTTTCTTTTTCCTTCTATCTTAGAGCCTTCTGTTCTCTGCTTTTTACCTTCTTGTACTAGTTTTAACCAGTGATTCAATTAAAAGCTATGGCATCTGAAGAACAAGTTAAACAATACATTGCCTATTGGTTTCAACTAGGTAAGAGAGTTTTGATTCGCAATGGCAGAGAGGCTTTGTTGCCGCAAAGAGTGATTCAAGGCGATCGCTATAGCGACGAATTTGAAGAATGTTGGCAAAGAATAATCTCTCCTAATTCTGGTGATTGTAATCTCGAAGGTACACAAGAAACAATTACCGAATTGCTGACACCTGCTTGGGATTTAAACTCTTGTGCGCGTTGTTCTATGCCAATACCAGTGAGGAATTTGGGATTACCACCTAATAATTGTCCTTGTTCTGATTTACCGACTTGGCCTAATTTGGAGACTCCATTGCCGCGATCGCCAGTTGACACCCAAGTACATTTAAATACTCTAATTACCCGCCTGTTGAAAAAACAAAGAAATCTTGATGAGGTAGAATCTTCTTCTGAGAATATTAAGGAAAAAGTAGAGTAGACTTTTATTCAAGGTAAGGATTAAGGGTAAGGTTATTCCTTTAACCTTATTTAATCCGAAATATTTTTACAATAAATAGAGTAATTTTAAGAAAAGTATACTTAAGTTTAATTAAATCAAATTATAGTTAAATTGATATTTATGTAACAGAAAAAAAGTGAAAATTTAAGATAATCTAAAAACTATATCTAATTTGGAAGCAAACTACATTTGGATCTGAGACAATAAGAAGATTCATGATGTTTGTAAGTATAAAGTATGGAAATTTATCACAGTTACACTTACGGTAATTTCAAACTATTACAGGGACATCCTATTCCTTTTGGCGCAACTCCGGTACCAGGAGGGATTAATTTTTCTATTTACTCTAGTCATGCTACCGCTGCGACATTAGTGCTATTCAAAAAAGATGCGCCAGAACCTTATGCCGAAATTCCTTTTCCCAGCGAGTTTCGCTTAGGCAATGTACTCAGCATGATAGTTTTAGATTTACCAAAATACGAAGACCTAGAATATGGATATCGTGTCGATGGCCCATACAATCCAGAAGCAGGGCACAGATTCGATCGCACTAAGATTCTTCTAGATCCATACTCTACTTGTGTGGGTGGTAGGGATGTTTGGGGAAATACTTTAAGAGAAGATGATATTTACCCCTATCGCGGACAAATTGTTAGCAAAGAGTTTGATTGGGAAGGCGATCGACCTTTGGAAATTCCCGAAGAAGATTTAATTATTTACGAAATGCACGTCCGAGGTTTTACTCGTCACCCTTCCTCTGGAGTTAAACTAGAACATCAAGGTACATTTGCTGGACTACAAGAAAAAATTCCTTATCTCAAAGAATTGGGCATTAATTGTGTGGAATTAATGCCAATTTTTGAGTTTGATGAGTTAGATAATACTCGACATAATCCTTTTAATGATGAAAGATTATTTAACTACTGGGGCTACAATACAGTAGGTTTCTATGCCCCGAAAGCTGGATATGCAGCCACAGGTAATTATGGTAATCAAGCAAATGAATTGAAAACTTTAGTTAAAGAACTACACAAAAATGGCATTGAAGTAATTTTAGATGTAGTGTTTAACCATACCGCAGAAGGCAACGAAAATGGCCCAACAATTTCTTTTCGGGGTTTAGATAATAAAACCTACTATATGCTGACTCCCGAAGGGCTGTATTATAACTTCAGTGGTTGCGGTAATACGCTTAATTGTAATCACCCAATTGTTAGACAATTTGTAGTAGATTGTTTGCGGTTTTGGGCATCTGCATATCACATTGACGGGTTCAGATTTGATTTAGCATCAATTTTAGGACGGGATACCAAAGGTGAACCTTTAACTAATCCACCATTGTTAGAAACTTTAGCTTATGACCCAGTTTTAGCCAAGTGTAAATTAATTGCGGAAGCTTGGGATGCTGGCGGACTTTATCAGGTTGGTTCTTTTCCAGATTATGATCGTTGGGGCGAGTGGAATGGTAAATATCGGGATGCGGTAAGGAAGTTTATTAAAGGCGATCCTTTAGTCGGAGAAATGGTGCAACGCCTTCAAGGTTCGCCGGATTTGTATGCTTGGACAGACAGGACTGTGGATAGTTCGGTAAACTTTATTACTGCTCATGATGGTTTCACTTTAGCAGATTTGGTGGCTTATAACGAAAAACATAATGAAGCTAATGGAGAGGAAAGTAGAGATGGTTCAAATGATAATTTTAGCTGGAATTGTGGAGTCGAAGGCGAAACTGACGATCCAGAAATAATTAATTTGCGCCGTCGGCAAATGAAGAATGCGATCGCCATTTTAACAGTTAGTCAAGGCATTCCGATGTTACTGATGGGCGATGAAATGGCGCGATCGCAGCAAGGAAATAATAACGCATATTGCCATGATTCAGAATTAAGTTGGTTAGATTGGAATTTATTACAAACCAATAATAATTTTTTCCAATTCGTGAAAAATTGTATAGCTTTTCGTCATGCCCATCCAGTGTTGAGAAATCGGGAATACTTTCGCAATCAAGACTATATGGAAAGTGGTTATCCCGATATTAGTTGGCATGGTGTTTATGCGTGGAAACCTGATTGGGCAAGCTATTGTCGCACTTTAGCTTTTATGCTTTGTGGCAAACACGCTAAAGGAGGTACTGTCAAAGATGACTCAATTTATGTAGCAATGAATATGCACTGGGAAAGCCACTGGTTTGAATTACCTAAGTTACCTTCAGAATTAAAATGGCACCTTTTTGTTAATACAGGACTCGCCTTTCCCGAAGATATTTGCCAACCGGGAAATGAAGCAATTTTAACTGAACAACATGGAATTTTAATTGGCGATCGATCGGTAATAATCTTAGTTGCTAAATAAGGGACTGGGTACTTGGTACTGGGAAAGTTTTGAGTTAATAACTTCCCCTTGTCCCCTTGTCCCCTTGTCCCCAGTACCCAGTCCCCAGTCCCCAGTCCCTAATCCCGACGCGGCACTTCATAAGCGAGGAAATCATAAGCCATTGTTGTATTAGGAAAAATTGCTTTTGCCTCATTCAACAAATCATTTAATTGAATATCATTGCCTGGGGCATAACGGGGGCTAAAATGAGTCATAATTAAATGTTTTGCGCCCGCTTGTAAAGCTACTTGGGCTGCCATTGTGGAAGTAGAATGTAATCTTTGAAAAGCTAATTCTGCATCTTGGTGAGCAAAAGTAGCTTCATGAATTAATAAATCAGCATCTTTTGCTAAGTCAACAGCGCCTTCACAATAAACCGTATCTGTACAGTAAACTAGTTTACGCCCAGTTTGATTTGGCCCACATAAATCAGCGCCATTAATTACCCTTCCATCGGGCAAAGTAACTTGTTCGCCTCGTTTGAGTTTGCCATAAATCGGGCCGGAAGGAATGCCTAATTCCTTGGCTTTTTCCACATCAAAACGTCCTGGTCTATCTTTTTCTTCTACACGATAACCAAACGCTGTTACTCGATGTTTTAAAAGACCACATTTAACAATATATTCGTCATCTTCATAAACTATTCCTGGCTCAACAGTATGCACTTTTAAGGGATAGGAAAAATGAGTAAATGAGTAACGTTGGCAAGCTTTAATGTAATCATTTAGACCAGGCGGCCCATAAAGATCTATCTTAGTAGGATTGCCAGCCAAACCATAAGTTGCTAATAAACCCATCAACCCAAAAATATGGTCGCCGTGCGTATGGGTAATAAAAATGCGAGTAATTTGGCTAATTTTCAACTCACTATGTAAAAGCTGATGTTGAGTGCCTTCGCCGCAGTCAAATAGCCAAACTTCTGCACGCTGAGGTAAGCGCAAGGCAACACTTGAAACATTGCGCGATCGCGTTGGTACACCGGAACTTGTCCCAAAAAAAGTAATCTGCACTTAAATTAAGCCAACCCTACGAAAATTTCAGGGATTACCCCATTGACATTTTAACTAGGAAAAAGTTTTTCTTTACCTATTTACCCAATTAAGGTATTCTAGAGGACTGTCTAGCATAGCCAACTTAAGAAAATTTTTTTGCCAAATTCAAACTTAGATCTTGCAAACTTAAGGAGGTAGAACCTCCCAACCCTCGTTCCCAGGTTGAACCTGGGAACGAGAAATAGAGGCTCCGCCTCAGAAGTGCAAGACCTAAGTCAAACTATAGAAATCCTTTGTAACCTCGATTCTCCGCCGTGTGAGGAGGTGTTTACCAGATGTTAGCCAGAAGTTTAATGCTTTCCTTGTTATCTGTCAGACAGAAACAGTTATTTCCGAAATCAGGAAAAAAATTTTGGTTGTCGCTGTTGTTCTGGATGCTTCTAGTTGCGCCTGCCCAAGCCGCATTAGAATTGCGAGTGGCGATCGAAGAAAATGCCAACCAAGTCAAAATCGGTAGTTCGACAAAAGCGATCGTCCGCGATGCCACTGGAAAACCAGTAGGAGAAATCGCCCCACTCAACGCCTTTGTTGCAGAAACCGACAGCGGTAGAGTGAAGATGAACCGTTGGCTATCCAATGCCTTGTGGGTGGAACCGACTAACAAAGGCTTTGTGTGGATTGGCGATAAGTGGTATCGAGGACGCACTCTAGTCGTACCCACAAACCAAGGTCTAACAGCAGTCAACTATGTAGACTTGGAAAGATACCTTTACAGTGTCCTGGGAGGCGAAGTTTACACAAACTGGCCTCAAGAAGCATTAAAAGCGCAAGCTGTCGCCGCCCGTACTTATGCCCTTTACCAACGGCAAACTAGAGGCAATCGGCTTTTTGATGTCGGTGATACGATCGCTTGGCAAGTTTATCGCGGAGTAGAAACCGAATCACCCAGCTTTTACAACGCTGTAGATTCCACCGCAGGACAAGTACTCACTTATAGAGGCCGACTGATTTTAGCTGCCTATCACGCCGCCTCTGGAGGACACACAGAAAACGTCGAAAATGTTTGGGGTGTACAAGCCTTACCTTATCTCCGTGCTGTTCCAGACTTCGATCAAGGAACTCCCGGTTATCAGTGGACAAGATCATTTACTCAACCACAACTCAGTAGCCGCATTAGCGGTGTCGGACAAGTTCAATCTTTGACACCAGAACGAATCTCTCCATACGGGCGGATTATGACGGTAAAAGTTGTTGGTGACAAGGGTTCGCGGATTATGAGTGGTGCAGAATTGCAGCGAATATTTGAATTAAGAAGTACCTGGTTCACCGTCACCCCAGAAGGCAATAATAAATCTCTACCAATCTCTTTCCGTTTTGATGGTCGAGGTTTTGGTCATGGCATAGGCTTGAGTCAATGGGGTGCTTATGGAATGGCTCGTCAAGGTGCAAATTACCAACAAATCCTCAATCATTATTATCGGGGGGCGAGTCTAGCCAGAATTAGAGTTAGGTGAGGCAGAGGGGCAGGGGAGCAGGGGAGCAGGGGAGAAGGTAAAATCTAATTCTCCCCATCTCCCAGACCCCAGTTTCTAAGATCCAGATTCTAATCGGCGTTGCCATTCAGCGTCGATTTTATCTTTGTTGGCAATTTCTTGTTCGATTAAGTCGGTTTCTGTAGTGTAAGCTAAGTCCTCTCGCTTAATGATGTTTTGGGCGGCAAATTGACGAGCATAAGTAATTTTTTTCTTTAATTCGGCAGTTGCTTGGGTTAAGTAGTTAGCTCTTTGTTGGCGTTTTTGGTTGCGCTTGGCAATTTTACTGTTGCGCCATTGCAGCCAAAAATAACGAACTAAAGGTAATGTCAGAAAAGCTATTCCGTAAATGAGTAACAGCCAATAAATTGATTGAACAAAGGCAACTAATCCACCAATTTGGGCAGCGACAGTACCGCCAGTCAAGAGATTTCCTAACACTAATGCACCAACTAAATTGATCGCTCCTAATCCACAAGCTAACAGAATTTGTCCAGAAGTAGCTGCACTAAATCGCCAAGGCAATTCTTGTAAATATGGTGTTACTGGTTGGATTTCTTGTTGGGTAGCTGTTACTTGTAAGTCGGGAAAGTGATAAACTAGTTGCCCGTCAGGACTAACTTCTGGACGACCATTATATTTTGTTAGTACTGGTAGCATATAGTCTTCATATTCGCGGGAGTAACCTTCTCCTAATTCATCTAAATAGGGTGCTATTTGTTCTGCTACTATTGCGCCTTGGTTGTTGCGAATTACTGTGGCAATTTCTTGCCAGCGTCTTTCTTCTAAGTTGGCGTTAGGGTTTCCATCACCAAATAAAAATGAGAAGATTGCTTCTAAAAAATTTAGTTGGGGTTTTTCCCGTCGATGATATTGGTATTGGGGGCTATCGTAGTTGGGATAAAATACCCAAAACCACCAATCACTAAACCAAAATGTTGGGGCAAAAACTGAACCGCCATCAAAGTCACCGCCAAAGTCGCCGCCGGAACTGTCACTGTCTCGGCTGGAGTTGAGGGCGATTAAAATTATGGCGATCGTAATGAAGATTAATGCGATCGAAGCTATTAAAATTAAACCAAAGCTCAGGCGAATTAAATAAAACAGAATTTGCCAAACGTTTTGCCACCATTCTTGTAGCCGCAACCGGAAAAATTTGTTGCGTAGCACTGCTTTAAAATTTCGCGGAAACTGATAGGCGATTTCTCCTGATTCAGCTACTTGTAAATGTCCTCCTGCATCAGAAGCTAATACTAATAATGCTTGTTCAGCTTGGTTGATATTTAATCCGGTTTGTGCTGCGATGTCGCCTACCGTAACACGGTAGTTCAACTGTTCTACAGCCTGCATGATGGTGGGATTTGGAGCCATGCTCTTCCCTCAGATATTGGTCTTCCTATTTCCCAGTATAGATTTCTTGATAGGTGGCTGTTAAGCTGAAAGCAGCTATTTGAAGCTGATTTGAGGTTTTACTCTCAGAGCTATTTATTTGCTGATCCTGATGGATTGAGAAATGGTTGTCCATTACTCTTGCAATTACTGCCCTAAATAAGCGACTATAACTTAGGTCGGTTTCAGTTTAGCCAAGTATGCCAGGACTGCGATGGTTTCTGCTGTCCAAGCGATTGGCATTTTTGTATATTATGTTACATTGAAACCAGAGGAACAGAACAAATGGGCAGATTTACTCAAAAGGCTCTGGTCTTTTAAGAAGATTTGGATACAATATAAATAGGTAGTAAAAACCCTACCAAAAAATTACACCTGTTCAGGATGTATTTGTATGGCTTTTATAAAGCTATGGGCAATCACAAACTTGAATGAAAGGAAATGAAATGGCTGAGGTAATGGGAATTAACTAACATTAGGCATTGAGAGGAAAATGCGAATCAATAAAATTGCCAAATAGGTAACAAAACCTAAAAATATTCCCATTAGACTGAAGCAGGAGTTTATAACGAAACTATTAAGTTATGAGCGTAGGGATAGAGTCTGTGCAGAGATTTCAGTCTGTCCACCTGAAAACGAGGGGGTTTTCAAAGTGATTGCTATATCTAAGCGTCCAGTTGGGCGCAGCTGGGCTACGATTAGCTTTGCTTCGACTCTTTACCTTTGTCCAATTCTGGATTTGCTGGTGTCAGAGATTCCTGACTCTTGGCAAGCGGAATTGCGACTAGGTTTACAGGAGGCGTTGGTAAATGCGGCTAAACATGGGAACAACTTAGATCCTAGTAAAACAGTTGTGGTGAAATTTGCCGCGATCGCAGATCACTACTGGTGGGTGATCTCAGACCAAGGTTTGGGGTTTAAACCTAATCCTTGTTGTTGTCGCCCTACCGATGACAATGAGTATCTGCCTTCGGAAGAGTCAGAATGTGGTAGAGGCTTGTATATTCTTTACCAAGTTTTCGATCAAGTGCATTGGAACCCAGAAGCCAGAGAGTTAAGTCTGTGTAAATATGTCAAGAGCCGTCATAAGTTACCATTAGTGCGATAGATAGTAGAAGGCTGGAAGGGAGAAGTTAAAAAGCTGGTTAAAAAGCTGTTTTAACCTTATTTCAGATGTTTAGTTAGTTATTTCCGCTACCTTGTGTTGGGTAATTAATTGTAGCTCACAAATTAGCGATTTTTGGTCAGCTAATAAATCTTAATGTTCCTGATTTTCAGGTTGAGTGGCTGAACGAGCAGCCACTTTTTGAGGGTGGGATATTAGTGAGAACGATCGTGACCGTGAGAGGGACAGGGAGGTGCAGAGAGCGATCGATCTAACCAGCCGGAGGCTTGGTTAAAGCGCGATAAAGCTTCTTCTGGCTGATCTTTGAGCAAAAATACCAGTGCGGCGGCAGCTTGTTCACCTGCACGCGCCTGACGATTCGATTTGAGGCGATGCCAATCATTAGGTGTAATGGCAAGGCGTTCCATTAAAGCTTGAGCCAGTTCTAAGGTGGTAAATTGGTTCAAGGTGTCGGTTTTAAGTAGCTGGGTAGGTTCACTCATACTGAAATCACATTTGCATTTACCTTTACTGTATTCTATGAAGCCACCAGAGGAACCATCTGCGTCTAGCGATCCCCAGGGATCGGGAAATAGTGAACCAGAGTTTGAGCAAGCTTTGGTGGAAGTAGAACGATCGCTAACGGCGTTAAAAGAACGTTATGCACAGGTAAAACGCGATCGCCAACGACAAACAGAATTAAAACATCGCTATGAGGAAGTCCGTCAAGACCGCAGTATTGCGCGATCCCAGGAAATGAAAGCCCAGTTAAAGCAAATTCGGCAGGAATTAGAAACTTTGGAAGTTAATTTAGAAAGTAGCTTGTTTTCTTGGAGTAGCTTGAAAGAACCTTTTTGGATGGCAGTGCGGTTTGCGGGGATCGGGATGATTATCGGTTGGTTGTTGAAGTCTTGTGCAAATTAAAGACCTGTATTTTCCCCATTGTGCATTGCTTGGGTAATCTGCTATGCACAAATCATTGCACAGAAGTTATGCGATCCCCGATCGACATAGATTAAGTATGAGTTAAAGTGGGGATCAGTTATGTATCAATGATCCCCGACTCTGCAACTGCACAATGCAACAAAAATTCTGGAAAGTCATTTTTACCGCCTTGGTATTTTCCTGTAACTTTGTTTTCCCAGTTCGCACTCAAGACTTACCTGCGCCAGAGGGAGACACTGGAAGGATTGAAAAGCAAGCTGTCCGCGCTAAAAGACAAATGGTAGTTACTGGTAATGTATTGGCTTCTCAGGCGGGGATCGCTATTCTGCGGCGGGGAGGTAATGCTGTGGATGCGGCGATCGCAGTCCAAATGGTGTTAACTTTGGTAGAACCGCAGTCTTCGGGTATTGGCGGTGGGGCATTTCTACTGTTGTATGATGGCACAACGGGGAAATTACTGAGTTATGATGGTCGGGAAACCGCACCTGGGAAGGCGAGAAGCGATCGCTTTTTGAACGCTGAAGGTAAACCTTTAGATTTATTCGCGGCGGTAGTTGGAGGAAAGTCTGTCGGTGTACCTGGGGTTGTACGGATGTTGGAAATGGTACATCGGGAAGAAGGGAAACTTCCTTGGCGAGAGTTGTTTCAACCTGCGATCGAGTTGGCAGAAAATGGTTTTCCGATTTCTCCCAGACTGTATCAACTGCTGAGTAGGGAAAAGTATTTACAACGTTTTCCTAATAGTAGGGATTATTTTTATTTAGCAAATGGTCAGCCGAAACCTGTCGGTAGTAAACTAGTAAATCGACCTTTGGCGGGGGTTTTAAGAGCGATCGCAAATCAAGGCGCAGATGCTTTTTACCAAGGGGAAATTGCTAAAGATATTGTGGAAACTGTTAATCGATCGCCTGTGAATCCGGGAGATTTGACGCTTTCCGATCTAGCTAAATATCAGGCAAAAAAGCGCGATCCTGTTTGTGGTTTATATCGAGTTTACCAAGTTTGTAGCATGGGGCCATCGAGTTCTGGCGGAATTACGGTTTTGCAAATATTGGGAATTTTGCAGAATTTCGATCTAGCTAGTTTGAAGTCTAAACCAATTGAAATGGTGCATTTATTTTCGGAAGCGGGTAGACTTGCTTATGCCGATCGCGATCGGTTTTTAGCCGATCCCGATTTTGTGAAGATTCCTACTCAAAGGTTACTCGATCCGCAGTATTTGCGGGTGCGGGGGAGTGCGATCGATCCTAACCGTTCTATGGGAAAAGCTACACCGGGAAATATTGTAGTTTCTTCTGGAGAAAGGCGATCGATTCATTGGTTAGATTTACCTGCGACTACTCATTTTTCGATCGTCGATAAAGATGGTAATGCCGTTTCTATGACTAGTTCTATTGAAAGCGGTTTTGGTTCTCGGTTGATGGTAAGGGGGTTTTTATTAAATAATCAATTGACGGATTTTAACTTTGTTCCCCAAGAGAATGGTCAACCTGTTGTTAACCGTGTGGAAGCTTGGAAACGTCCCCGAAGTTCTATGTCTCCAACGATAGTTTTTAATGCTCAAAAGCAGCCAATTTTAATTATTGGTTCTCCTGGCGGTAGCGGAATTATTAATTTTGTCGCTAAGGTTTTGGTGGGGGTTTTAGATTGGAATATTGATGTTCAAGAGGCGATTTCTTTACCTAATTTTGGTAGTCGTAATGGCCCGACGGAGTTGGAAGCTGATACTAATTATGCTAGTTTTAAGGCAGATTTGGAAAGGCGTGGTCATCAGGTGATTGTTATTCCTTTAAATAGCGGTTCTCATGGGATTGAAATTAAAAATGGCGAACTCATCGGGGGGGCCGATCCTCGTCGGGAGGGGGTTGCTATTGGTGATTAATTTAGATAAGATTTTTTGAACCGCGAAGAGCGCAAAGGACGCGAAGGAAGAAAGAAAGTTTTGTATCTTTGTTGGGTAGCCTAGTCTTTGGTTAATTTAACCGCAAATGAACGCAGATGAACGCAGATGAAGAGGGATGATTTATTTCTGTGGTTTAATATAATGAAGTTCTAAGTGTCTCAGTTAAAATCAATTAATCATTATGACTCGACGTATTGCTGATATTCTGAAAAATGGTCAACCTGATGAATCTGTTAAGGTGCAAGGTTGGGTTCGCACTAAGCGGGAGTTAAAGGAGTTTGCTTTTGTTGAGGTGAATGATGGTTCTTCAATGGCAAATTTACAGGTGGTTTTGAATCCTGATTTGGCGGATTATGCGACAATAATTAAACAATTAAATACTGGTGCGTCGGTGGAAGTTGAAGGGGTTTTGGTTGCGTCTCCGGCGAAGGGACAAAGAATTGAATTGAAGGCTTCTAGTGCAAAAGTGTTTGGAGAAGCCGATCCAGAAACTTATCCATTGCAGAAGAAACGGCATTCGTTTGAGTTTTTAAGAGATATTGGACATTTGCGATCGCGTACTAACACCTTCGGCGCAGTTTTTCGCGTGAGAAATGCTTGTGCAACTGCGATTCATAAATTTTTCCAAGAACGCGGTTTTTTATGGATTCATGCACCAATTATTACTGCTAGTGACTGTGAAGGTGCAGGGGAAATGTTCTCGGTTACAAGTTTTAATTTAGATAAAGTTCCTCGCACTGAAAAGCAAGAAATTGATTACAGTAAAGACTTTTTTGGTCGTCCAGCTTATTTAACGGTTAGCGGACAACTGGAAGCGGAAGTTATGGCGATGGCTTTTTCTAATGTTTATACATTTGGGCCAACTTTTCGCGCCGAAAATTCCAATACTTCCCGCCATTTAGCTGAGTTTTGGATGGTAGAACCTGAAATGGCTTTCTGCGATCTTCAAGGTGATATGGATTTGGCAGAAGAGTTTCTGAAATATATTTTTAAATATGTGTTGGAAACCTGTTCGGAAGATATGGATTTTTTCAACCAAAGGATTGATAATTCGGTGTTGGCGACGGCGGATAATATCATTAATAATCAGTTTGAACGTTTAACTTATACTGATGCCATTAAAATTTTGGAAAAAGCAGATAAAAAGTTTGAATTTCCCGTTAATTGGGGTTTGGATTTACAATCGGAACATGAAAGATATTTAGCAGAAGAAAAGTTTAAAAAGCCTGTAATTGTTACCGATTATCCGGCGAAAATTAAAGCTTTTTATATGCGGTTAAATGATGATGAACAAACCGTTCGCGCAATGGATATTTTAGCCCCAAAAATAGGTGAAATTATCGGCGGTTCCCAAAGAGAAGAACGTTTAGATGTGCTGGAAAAACGCATTGAAACGTTAGGAATAGATGCCAAAGTTTTATGGTGGTATTTAGATTTGCGTCGCTTTGGAACAGTTCCTCATGCAGGTTTTGGTTTAGGCTTTGAAAGATTGGTGCAATTTATGACTGGAATGGCTAATATTAGAGATGTAATTCCTTTCCCTCGTGCGCCATTGACTGTGGAATTTTAATAGTAGAAATACAGAAGGCAGAAAAAGTTAATAATCCCATTATTTTATCTGCTTTCTTTCATCTGCGTGCTTCTGCGTGCTTCTGCGGTTTAATAATTAAAACTTTAAAGTTTGACCAAAAGTTGAAATTAAAACATCTGTGTTTATCTGTGTTTATCTGTGGTCATCTGTGGTAAAAAAATATATTATTAACGCCTAAAAATGAAAAAATGGTTATGGTGGGGATGGTTGTTTGCGATCGCCACAACTACAACAATCTTTTTCTCTTCCTACACTAACAACTTCATGAGCAATTGGTACTCCAACTTACTAGCATCCCAATTAACAACAAATTACACTCCAGAAATAGTCCCACAACCAATTCCTACCCCAAAACTTAAAACCTCGCAAGCGATCGCAGCACCAAAAGTTAGTAACCACCAACTATTAGCACATATTAAAGCTTTAAACTTTGAACGCTACGAAGACGCTAGCCGCAGTAAAGCTAGAGATTATATTATCAACAATTTAAAAAAATCGGGATGGTCACCAACTCTACAAACTTTCGAGTATGGTGTTAATCTAGTAGCAGAAAAACCCGGAACTAACCCCAAAGCGGGAACCATTTTATTAGCAGCGCATTATGACACAGTTATTGGTTCTCCCGGCGCAGATGATAACGCTAGCGGTGTTGCTACCGTTTTAGAAGTGGCGCGTTTATTGAGTAAATTTCCTACAGCAAGAACCTTAAAAATTGCCTTTTTCGACTTAGAAGAAAAAGGACTTTTGGGTAGTTTCGCTTTTGCTAATCAACCGGAAAATTTAACCAATTTACAAGGTGCAATTATTTTAGATATGGTTGGTTTTGCTTGCCATACTCCCGGATGTCAGCAATATCCTCCCGGTTTACTAATTACCCCGCCAAGTGACAAAGGAGATTTTTTAGCAGTAATAGGTGATAGGGAAAGTACTCAATTGCTTGCAGCATTTAATCAGAAAACTGCTCCTAGTTTACCACCAATCGTGACTTTACCTATTCCTTTAAAAGGTATAGCAACACCTGATTTATTGCGTAGCGATCATGCACCTTTTTGGATGCGAGGAATTGGTGCAGTTTTAATAACCGATACAGCCAATTTTCGCTCTCTTCACTATCATAAATCAACAGACAACCCTGATACGATTGACCAAGAATTTTTTACTGGAGTAGCGCAAATAGTAGCTAATGGTACAGCTACGTTGTTGCAAAATTAGTAGGCTAATTAAAAGGGAATTTCATCATCATTACTCCTAGAATATACTGCCAGCATTCGCACCTAATTTTTAGCAAATCTCAATCTTCAATTATCCCATAAAGTTTTATTCAAAAGAAAAGTTTGTTTCTCCTGTTTGATTGCTACTAACTTCTGGGTATCGTAATTTTTTTAAACGTTTAGCATCTGCTGGATAAACTCTCAATAAATATTTTGCGAAGTCCTATAAGTAAAATTGAGACTCCGTTATTATTAATAGAGTGCTTTTTGTTACTCATTAGTTATTATTATTATTGAGTAATATTTGGCACTCCAGTAATTAGAAAACTAGATTTATTTATGTTATGTTAATGGTGTATGGGCTCAAAATCACTGCATGGATTAAGGAAGCAGTGATAATTTGAGCCTGAATTTTACAGCGATTAAAAAAATCATGAAAGCCAAAAACAAAGGGCTTTAACCAAAAGTTACCTATGCCGCACTGCGAGTGAACAAGTTCCACAGGAAGATGGCAACAATTGCACCTAAAACAGCAACAATAACGCCAGCAATACTTAAGGTTGACGAGGTTAGAGCTAAAGTCCCTGTAGTAAGTAAGTTAGCCAAACTTCCACCAACCAAAGCGCCGATGATACCTAGTAAGATGGTGCCGAGAATGCCACCGCCTTGGTGTCCGGGATAAATAGCTTTAGCGATCGCACCAGCAATCAAACCTAAAATGATCCAAGCAAGAATATTCATGGTAATGTTCTTTTTAACCTCTTCTTTTGACATTTACAATTTATCAGTAATAATTTACTCAACCCATCTGCCATCCGGTATAAACTGATTTTTACTAACGGAATAAATCTTTTGGATTACTCGTTGAACAGAAAATAAAAAACCATGTCTGCTGCATTTTTCTCTAATTCATCGTGCCAAAACAGAGAGGCAATAAGCAATCAGTTCCTTGCAGCAAGCGAGCAGTAGAACAAGGGAAATTTTAATCAGTCCAAGTAAATTATCTTGAATTATCAGGGATAGAAATTGGAGAGATAGAAGATGAATGTTCCTCAAGATATTTTTGCTGGTAGCGGAGAAATGGGAGTATTAATGCGAAGTTTTGACTGGGGGAATACTCCTTTAGGTGTAGTAAAAAATTGGCCGCAAAGTTTACGGACGGCGGTGAGTATTCTGCTCAATTCTCCTTATCCAATCTTCATTTGTTGGGGTTCTCAGTTTATCAAGTTCTATAACGATAATTACATCCCCTTTTTGGCAGAAAATCATCCCCATGCGTTAGGAAAACCTTTTGCTGAAGTTTGTCCAGAAATGTGGTCAAAGATGGGTTCAATGCTACAAAAAGTCAGGGAAACTGGCGAAGCTGCCTGCTCGGAGAATATGCTGCTATTCACGCACCGTAATAAATACCGAAAAGAGGTTGATATAACATTTTCATATAGCCCAATTCGGGATGAAAGTAATCAGGTGGGAGGAATTTTTATTAATTGTACAGAAAATACTCAGAATCCGCTTCGGCAGCTTTCACTTCATGAACAGCAGTTTCAAAAAAGTCAACATTTATTACAGCAAATAACTGATACAATTCCAGGAATCTTATATATTTATGATTTACTAGAAAATCGGAATATTTATGTAAATCAGCAAATTAGTGACATACTGGGATATACACCGCAACAAATTCAAGAAATGGGAGAAATGTTATTTCCTCAATTGGTGCATCCCGAAGATTTAATTAAATTTCCTGCTCATATCGCACAGTTTCACTCACTTAAAGAAGGAGAAGTTTTAGAACTAGAATATCGGATGCGACGAGCTAATGGTGAGTGGTGTTGGTTTAGTGGTCGGGCAACTGTATTTAGTCGAAATACTGATGGTTCACCTAGACAAATTCTCGGTACTGCTTATGATATTAGTAAACGTAAGCAAGCTTTATCAGATTTGCAATTGCAAAAAGAGCGTTTTGAATTAGCAGCTGCGGCAGTAAATTGTTTAATTTATGACTGGAATTTGCAAACAAATTTAGTAGAAAGAACCGATGGTTTAACACGCATTTTTGGCTATTTACCCGAAGAAGCAGAACCAACGCCAGATTGGTGGTCAAGTGTGATTCATCCAGAAGATTTGCCTTTAGTAAAGGAGAGAGGATTGAGTCAATTAGTCAATCAAAATCGTTATGAAGTTGAGTATAGAGTTCGCTGTAAAAATAATCAATATTTGGATGTTATAGATCAGGGTTTTGTGATTAAAGATAGTCAGGGAAATTCGGTGCGAATGGTGGGGACAACTACAAATATTAGCGATCGCAAACAGCTAGAAGTAGCCTTACAACGTTCGCAAGCTAAACTTGATGATATTCTTAATAGTGCGATCGCTGCTATTATCAGCTATCGAGTATTTGCTGATGGTAGTTGGGAATCTGAATATTTTTCCGCAGGTTGTGAGAAAGTTTTTGGTTTTACCGCCGCAGAATTAACAGAAAATCATCATCTTTGGATGTCACGAGTATTACCAGAAGATTTAGCTTTATTGCTTCCTAATCGTTATCAAGATATCTTTGCTGGTCGAACTAATTTAATGGAATATCGGTTTCAACATAAAGATGGAACTTGGCGTTGGATTTCCGATATTATGACTTCCCGATATGAAGCAGAGTTGAATTGTTGGATTGCAATTGCTGTAGCAACTGATGTCACTGAACGCAATCAATTATTAGGTGATGTGCAACAAAGAGCAAGTCAATTACGCGGATTAACAGAAGCATCATTAGCAATGAATTCTGTGCTGTCAATTGAACAAGTACTGCAAGTAGTCACAGAACAAGCGCGAATAATTATTGGTGCTCACCAATCAATTACAACTATGGCGAGCGAAGGAAATTGGCAAAAACCAATTCATGTTGTATCTTTTTCCGATAAATATGCTCAATGGCGAGATTATAAACCTAATTTTGATATCTGCCAAATCTATCCAAAAATTTGTCAGATGAATCAAGTTTTAAGGATGACGGAAACCGAGTTAATTTTAGATCCGCAATGGATAACATTTAATCAAGAAGTAGAAAATTATCCGCCAATGCGGGGTTTATTAGTTGCACCGTTAATTAGAAGAGATGGAGTAAATATTGGAGTAATTCAACTTTCTGATAAACATTCCAGCGATTTTACTGAAGCCGATGCAGATATTTTGGTGCAGTTGGCGCAAATGGCTTCGGTTGCGATCGAAAATTCTCGATTATATGAAGCAGAACAAAATGCTCGGACTCAAGCCGAATCAGCTAACAGAATAAAGGATGAATTTTTAGCAGTTCTCTCCCATGAATTGCGCTCTCCTTTAAATCCTATTCTCGGTTGGTCAAAATTACTACGAAGCCGCAAACTCGATCAAAAAACTACCGATCGCGCTTTAGAAACAATAGAACGCAATGCTAAACTTCAAACTGAATTAATCGAAGATTTATTAGATGTTTCCCGCATCCTTCAAGGTAAACTGACGCTCAATGTTTGTTCTGTGGACTTAAAAACTATCATTCATGCCGCAATTGAAACTGTGCATTTAGCTGCTGAAGCAAAGTCAATTCAAATCAAAACTCAGTTTCAATCAAATATTAGCTTAATCTCTGGCGATCCGAATCGATTGCAGCAAGTAATTTGGAATTTGCTTTCTAATGCAGTTAAGTTTACACCCAATGGCGGACAAGTAGAAATTGAATTAAACCAAATAGGCAGTTTTGTATTAATTCGAGTCAGCGATACTGGTAAAGGAATTCAACCTGATTTTATCCCCTATATATTTGATTACTTTCGTCAGGAAAATAGCAGTACAACTCGCAAATTTGGTGGCTTAGGTTTAGGTTTAGCAATTGTACGCCATTTAGTAGAATTACATGGAGGAATTGTACAAGCAGATAGTCTAGGTGAAGGTAAAGGAGCTACCTTTACAGTTCAATTACCAGTAAAACAAACTACTTTAGAAACAAAAATAGAAACCAAAGATTCTGAATTAAACATAAAATTAGATGGGGTGCGAGCTTTAGTTGTAGAAGATCAAGCTGATACGCGAGAATTAATTGTCACGCTCCTAGAACAAGCAAGCGCCAAAGTAATTCCAGTCGCCTCGGCGCAAGAAGCATTACAAGTTTTAACACAATCAGAAATCGATATTTTATTAAGTGATATTGGAATGCCAGAAATTGATGGTTATATGTTAGTACGCGAAATTAGAAATCACCCCAACCAAAAAATTAACCAAATCCCGGCGATCGCACTTACTGCTTATGTTGGTGAATTTAATCAGAAACAAGCCCTCAAAGCAGGATTTCAAAAACATCTCTCTAAACCTGTAGAACCAATAGAATTGATTGCCCTAGTAGCTAACTTAGTTAATAATTCCTAAATCAAAAACATTTCCTCCTTTTTATAGATGTCTAGTGTAGAAAAACACATTATTTTCCAAACAAAAATCCCTGCTTTAGATAGATTTAGCTAAAAAAAACTTCGCTTCAATAAAATGATACTTATTAAATATTCTACATTTTTTAGGTATAGCCACAGAATTTTTTGTATTATTTAACCCATAAATATCTGTCTTCAGAAGTGCAAGACTTTTAGAACTGTAGACAGAGAAAAGAATAATTTTTAACAGTTACGATTTGAATGTAATTGTTAAGTAATGTGAAATGACGACTGAAGTCACCAATTTATCGGCTTTTAATAACATTATTAAAAGTAGAGAAGCCAACTTTTATGGCCTATCAATTTCTCGGAATATAGCTAACTTTTATGGAATTATTATTGCTGCTGTAATTCTTTCATTATGGGCAATTACTTTAGTAATATTACTTTCTATTGATGTCGCAAAGCTACAGCTTTTTTGGATAATACCCGCTATATTATTGCAAACCTTTCTCTATGCAGGTTTATTTATCACTGCCCATGATGCCATGCACGGAGTAGTATTTCCTGCAAATCTTAAAATTAACCATTCAATCGGATCGATCGCAGTATTTTTATACGGTTTATTTTCCTATCAAAACTTACTGAAAAAACATTGGTTACATCACCGTTATCCGGCGACTCATTTCGATCCAGATTATCATGATCTGGTACATAAAAGCTTCTTTAGCTGGTATTTCCACTTTATGAAAAGTTACTCCAATTGGAAACAACTTTTAGGATTCGCATTAGTATTCTCGTTACTAGCTGAATGGTTCCATATACCTATAATTAACTTAGTTTTATTTTGGATTATTCCCTCACTTTTAAGCTCATTACAATTGTTTTATTTTGGAACTTTCCTCACCCACCGAGAACCAAAAGAAGGCTATACCAATCAGCATAGAACTACAAGTAATCATCTTTCACCTTTCTGGTCATTCATTACCTGTTACCATTTTGGCTACCATAAAGAACATCATGAATACCCTCATCTTCCCTGGTGGAAACTACCAGAAGTTTACCAAAAGTAGTTGAAGAATTTTTAATGTTTAGCCTCAGTAATAAAAAATACAAAAAATCAGTCTTGATATGTTCATACTCAAGACTGATTAAACTCTTTGGTTCACTTGTCAGGATGATGACAAATTCAAAATAATTTAGCATTATCAGAGGTATAAAAATGCTTAAATCTTGGCTGGTAATCGGAGGCATAACTTTAATAGTTGCCCTTGGTACTATTTTGATGAGACCGCGTGATACCGTTTGGGGAGTACAATTACTTCGACCTCAATGGCTAATTTTTGAACCTGCTATTCCTTTCATTTGGACTTTCATTTTTATCTGTGGTGCAGGGTCAGCTATTCTGATTTGGGAAAAAGATCCAGGTAGTTTAAAAACTTGGTTACTCATGGCACTTTACCTAGTTTTAGAAGTAGTGACAGTGGCTTATATCCCTATGACACTAAGGCTAAGAAGCCTAAAAGTTGGCTTAATATTAGGAGCAGTGGGACTAGTTTTAGCTGTTTCACTAACACTATTAATTTGGCCTATTTCTGGCTTGGCTGCTGCTTTATTAATTCCTTATTTGCTGTGGAGTCCAGTTGGAACTTATACTACTTGGGAAATGATTCAACTCAATCCAGAAGCGGCTTAATGACTTTGTTTTAAGTTGTTGAGTGTGACTGTTAATTTGCTAATCATACCTCAGACATAGTGAATTAAATACCATAATTACCTCCAAGGATGAAGAAATTGTAAACTCTGCTTTTTATGATGATCCCAGTAGTGAAATAACAAATGGATGGTATTTATGGCTGTAAAACAACTCGAAGACTTATCTCCTGAAGTTAGAGAACAATTAGCTGATGGTTCTGAACAATATTTTCTGGCAGCTTTTAATAGCGCCTACGAAAATGGAATGGATGAAGAATCTGCTATGAATGTAGCTTGGAATAGCCTGGGTGTAAACTTTGAAAAAGCTCAAGATGGCAAGTGGCACAAGAAGCCAGAAGAACCAGGCATACATTACAAATCTGTTAGTTCAGGCGGTAACTAAGTAGCAAAAAAAGAGCCGATTGAGCCAAAAATTATTTAGATATTCTGTAGGAATTCTAGACCTAAATCCGGGTTTTAAAAATTTCCCTCCCTTTTTATTCTGAACGAATAAGTGAGTGCAGAAAACACCGTTGATTAATGGATTTTTCCAATAATCAACGGTGTTTTTTTGATATTACTAGAACTTACGCACTGAGATCCCCCAACCCCCTTCCCAAGGGGGCTATTAAGTTCCCCCCTTGGGAAGGGGGGCTAGTTCGGATCTAGATTTCAGGCTCCAGAGTGCGTAAGTCCTAATTACACACAGTTATCTATGTCCAGCAGGTTGCCCTTCGGTGGTGGCAATTTCTCCGGCTTCCATTAATTGTTTAAAGCGGCGCAAATCATCTCCGATTTGTTGTTCTGGTTCTTCACCAAAAAGTTTGGCGATCGCAGCCCCCAAAGCACCAGCAGGCGGGTTATATTCCATGACAACTTTTACTTCTGTTCCCCTTCCCTCTGGCGCAGGTTGAAAGCGAACAAAACCAGAATTATCTACATCCGCACCTTCTAAAGAAGCCCAAGCAATTAAATGATTTTCTTGGTCATTAATTATTTCAGCATCCCACTCTACGCTGTTACCCATAGGTGCATTAGCAATCCAATGAGAGCGTTTTTGATCTGATACTCTCACAGATTTGAGATGTTTCATAAAAGTTGGTAAATTCTCGAAATTGTGCCAGAAACGATACAATTCTTCCGGTGATTTGTTAATAGTTACTGTCTTTTCCACTATGATATTTTGGTTCATTCCTGTTGCATCCTGTACGCCACTTTTTCCACCAACACCTTGATACACTAAACCGCCACCTGCAAGAGCCATCAACGCACCCCGAAGAGAGCGACGCGATAATCCATAAAGTACAAGTGCGCCACCACCAATTAAGGATGCCCATTGTCCAGCATCCTTGGTGTTTTCTGGTTGATTGGTAGTATTTTGTTTGGTAATTTCCATCCGTTTGTCTCCTGAAAATACTAAAAGTTCATGATTCATAATTGATAATTTAATGAATCATGAACTAGGGCAGATTAATAACGAAAAACAGCTGCTAAGGGAGCGCGATCGGGAACTTGTTCTGGTTCAACAGCATATACAGTTCCTCCATTTAAAATGGTTTGAACTGCGGCTGAATCTAATAAATCCTCATCTCCGGTTTCGGGTTCGGGATGTAGTTCAATTGTGTTATTTTGGGGATCGAAATTACCCCATTGCTGCACTCCAACAGCTACAAATAATTGTTCAACGCGCCCATAATATGCTGCGGGGACAGTTTCTTTGATATCAGTTGAAGCTCTTTGAGCGGCTGCGGATTCTTGATAGTAAGCGATCGCTTTTTCCTGCGCCTGTGAAAATATCGGTTCCACTATTTGCCAAGCTTCACTTTGCAATTCTTCGGGAGTGGAGATTTTGGTATTTCCCGTAATTCCTTCTTCAACTAAATGCGGGTAAGTATTAGCTTCTCGGTAAATTGGGAAGAGATATTCTACTCCAGTTAATACCAAAGGTACATTTTTTCCGCGCAAATACTTTTGAATTCCGCGATCGACTAAGTAGAAAAACTGCAACAAATCTACCTTAATATTATCTCTGTCTGGACTTCCTTGCCCGTGAAAAGTTCCAGAATGTTGAAAGGAATTATTAGTTCCCCCTTTTGATGTGTTGATGCGGAACTGTCCCTCTTTAGCAGTCTCATCATACATGAGAGCTTCATCCATATTTTTGGGGACATCCTCTAACTCAATTTCTTTTACATCATAGCGGGTACATTCTAATAGCTTGATTTGCTCTTGACTCAAACTCAAAATGTAAAATAGCCCATCATTAGTTAATAGAGGTAACAGCGGTTTTAGATGGAAACGATCGGTAACAACAGCTAATTCCGCAAAGTTTAATGGTAAGCGGTAGTAATGAAATACCCCCTCAGCTACAAAGATTGCTAACCCATTATTTTGATGTTGCCAAAAATCTTGATCGTCTAGTTTATGAGCAGGCTGCAAAAATTTTCCTGCTTCCGATTGGGTGAAACCATGTTCTACTAATAATTCTTCTGCCTGACGAATGAGATTTTTAAACCGAATTGGATTTTGTTGCGTTTCTTGTCCTAAACGGCAAGTAGGCATATAAATTGAAACACACAATCCTGTAGGTTGTTCTACTAAATTTTTTAACTCATCTATAGATAATAGAGTCATACTATCTCTTCTCCTAAATCCTTCTAAAATCGCTAATTGCCTGTGAGAGCAATAGCTCATAATTGTCTATTCTTTAAACTGTATCTCTGTTAACTTATCTACTCTTCTGCCTTTAGTAACAATCGCAAGGATGATTTTTAAATTACTCAACTTAAGATGGATGTAAGTAATATTTTGTTTGCTAAAATTATGCAATTTTTGACTATTTTTTGATAGAAAAAACGCATATCTTGGAATAGATTGCAAGACTACTCTTTCGATAGAAAGCAATCTTAATAATTAGGATTAATATTAGGATTAATATATAGATAAGCAACCAAAAGATTAGGCAAGGTATGTCTGCCTGAAGAATTTTTATTTGCTAATAAAGCTGGCAGCTTTATGTAGCCAAGTTTTTGCTTGGCGCTAATTTTTAGTAGCTTAAATTCTCAGTTTAGAAATTAAAAGTAATTAAGCAACTATGGATAAATTGACCTCTGAGCAAAGTTCTGTAGAGATTTCAGAATTTATTACTAGCCTGAGAAATGGTATTTGGCTGTTAGGAATTCCCTCTTGGTTATTTGGAATTACCGATCGCAGTATGGCTACCTTAGCTGATGGTTATTTATCAGCGATGGATTTCATGCAACTATTTACAGCTTCTTTCATCTTTTTAAGTTGGCTGTTTTTGAAACCTTATCAGGTAGAAATCAATACTTATCCTACCGATATAAGTTTGGTTCCTCACGAAATTAACCCAGATTCAGCACAAAATAGGATGCTGGAACTCCGAAAATTACACATGATTAGTCAGGAGTATATATTACCCTTTTCTCATCTTTGCCAAATCTATCATTTGTTGAATTTAAAACACTTAGAAACAGTTCACAGCTTTAGCCTCAGTAACCTAAGAGTTGTTTCAGTTACACATTTTCAACCGACGGCTATCGGGGGAATTATTAAATTTCAAACCATGCTAAATTCAGATTTTAATACTCTGCGAATTTGGCGACAACCATTAGTAGAAGTAATTCTAGCTCTCTATAACCCATATACGGTAGAACTGAATATTCCCGTTTATGGCAATAAAAGAATTGTTGTGATGTTTAATGTCGAACCTATTAGTGATAAAGAACACAGATTGTATATAGACATTTACAGCAATCTCGATTGGCCTAAACCATTGTTGCAACTTTTACTACATTTTGCATCTTGCTTAACTTTGTTTGAAGATTTGCCATACTTAAGGAAGTTAGCAGATAGAAATATTGACCGTTTGTTTAATGTTAGTATGGTTTCAACTCACGAAACTGCTTGGTTATTTAAAAGATTTGTTGAGCTATATGGTTCGGCTTGGAAATCTTCTCAAAGCATCAAAATGCTGGAGTCAAAAGATACAGTTACGGAAACGGCTTAGAGCGATCGCAATCTACCAAAAAAATTATTCCCTACTAACAAAAATCGACAAGAGGTAAAGACTTAAATTAATAAAACCGTCATTAATGGCAAACCTGCGATCGTAGAAGCTAAAAAAGTCCAAACGCAAAAAGCTTCAATATCTTCTTGCTCTAAAGCTGTTCCCATTTGTATAATTGAGAAAGGGAAAATCGCTAGGAACAGCAGTGCAATTACTATATATTCTAAAGCTAACATAATAATGTCTGACCTCATCCTTCTTTACGTTGAATGATGAGTTATTTACTGTTTTCGTAAACCCCTCCATCGGCTGAAGTATTACAGATAGTTTTTGGTAATTTGGATTACAAATTAATTTATGAAAGTAGCCAGGAGTAAATGCTATGGAGAGCTTGTTCATCGAAAAGCAAATTCATTTAGCAGATAGTAATATCTTTTACCAAGAAGCCGGAACAGCTACTAATTCTGTTTCTATATTATTTATTCATGGGTGGTCTGTATCAATTGAACCTTATCAAGAAAACTTAAATATGTTGTCGCAACGTTATCACGTAGTAGCACCTTATTTGCCAGGTTTTGGAAAATCAACTGCCCCTCATTTTGTCAAAGATTATAGCGACTATGCTGCCGTATTAATTGATTTTCTCAAGGCGTTAAATCTTCAGTCAGTACATATTGTAGGCCATTCTTTAGGCGGTGCGATCGCAATGGCATTAGCAGCTTTAAAACCTGATTTTACCCGAAGTTTAATAGTAGTAGATAGTACAGGTATTCCGATGAATTCATTGCCGGAAGTTGTAGTGCGAAGAGCGATCGAAATGTCTGCTCAAATGTGGCAAGCAAAACCTGAACCTGCGTTAGCTATACTTGCCCGTGTACTTTACAATAGCCTGTTTAATACGAAAAAAGTATTAGAAACAGCTAAGTTAGTACTAGACAGAGATATCCGCTCAATGTTGCCCCGAATTCATACTCCTTGTTTGATTATTTGGGGTGCAGATGATTTACTCACTCCCATGACAATGGCTAAAGAATTTGCTCGAAATATTAAAGGTTCCAAACTGGTAATTATTGATGGCGTTTATCATGAATGGAACTTCTTTTTTACAGAAACATTTACAAAAACTGTCTCCAATTTTATTGATGAAATTGAATTGGGTACTGGGAACCTAACTTCAGAGCTTTTTTAGCTAACTCTTCTACCCTTTCCGATAGACTATATTCATCGTAAAATTGATATTCTTTCATCTACTCATTCCCCGCTATTAGTGATTAATTAACAATGGCCTTAATCGAATTAAAAACTGTAATTTTCTAAAACCCAATTTTCGCTGTTTTAATTACTTAAAATCAGCGATATATAGAACTGATTACTGTTAGTAAAAATTAACAATCCTATTTGACCCAAACCTCTATCCGAAGAAGAATTTATGTTTCTATCTATAGAACGAGTTCAATATAAATAATGTTGGTATCATAGGATTAAACTTTGTTCAACCTAAAACGTGAATTTTATAGCAAATAATTGTTTACTTTTTAGTAAGTTCAACAATTACAGCAATTACATCCATTGGTTCTACTGGTTTAGCTAAATGCCTTTGAAACCCAGCTTTTAATGCTTGTTGTTGGTTAGATTCCCCCGCGTATGCAGTTAACGCGATCGCAGGAATTTGTCCCCCTTGTTCTGGTGGTAAACCTCGAATTTGACGCATTAACATATAACCATCCATATCCGGCATTCCAATATCACATAAAAGAATATCTGGTTGAACGCTAGCTAAAGTTTTTAATGCTTCTAATGCTGAGGCTACCACAATTACTTCAATACCGTATTCTTCCAATAAAAATGCCACTAAATCTCTAGAGTCAGGGTCGTCATCTACAACCAAAACTTTTAATCCTGCAAGATTTACCGAATCCGCAGATAAGATTAGCCAATCTTCTAATGGTTCACTCATTCTTTTTTCTCCCTATTTTGTTAAGTAGTAATCTAACATTGATAGTTGCTATTTAACTTTTGCTTTAGTTCTCCATTGACATAGAAACTTGATGTAATTCTACCAATGAAAGAATAGGCAGATAACGCTCACCAAATCAAGCTCATACATTAAATTATCCTTTAATAATCTTCATGACTGGCATAAAATATTCTACTACGAACAGCTGAATACTTCACTTCCTTGAAAAACAGAAGATTAATTAGACAAAAGGAAGCTCATGTATGTTGTTCATTGTGTGCCATTATTATTAATATTGCGTTCGGAAATACGGGGAGAAAAACCCATCGATTTTGATGTAGTGTTTGCATTAGGCCAGGAAGATTTTTGCCTAGTTTGGTACAGAAAATATTGTTGAGTTCTCTTATAAAACTATTAACACTTTTATAAGTTCAGCCTGAGCGTATATTTTTATTTATATAAATGATAAAAAATAATAAAGACTAAAAATATCTAATCAAAAAATAAAACCGCGTTTTGTATCATAAGTAACATTTTTACCGAAAGTAAAGATTTTTATAAGACAAAGTTAATCGCTATTCCGGTAAAATCAGAATAATTTTACAAACAGCCTCTAGCAGTGTTACCACAAGATGAAGAATTGCCGATAAACTTGCAGCGTCTGCAAGCAGTTAGCAGGGGAAAAGTAGCGATGCAAAAGCGCCTTTTAGAAATCTTTTTCCAAGCTGCTGAGGGAGATATTGCAGCTTTGAAAGAGGCGATCGCAAATCATGATTTTCCTACCATAAAACATAAAGCTCATCAACTAAAAGGCTCTAGTGCTAACGTAGGTATACCAAAAATGTCTATTGCAGCAGCAGAATTACAAAAACAAGCCGATCGACAGACACTCCCAGAAGCTAATGAACTAGTCAATGAAATAGAAAATTATTTCCAAAAAGCACGACAATTCGCAGAAATCCATTTTTCCGATTAAACAAAATCTAATGTTTTCTTTGCATGGGGATTTCCACAATAAATTCCGTGCCTTTTCCAAATGTAGAATTACAATCTAAAGTACCGCCATGTTTATCAACGACAATTTGATAACTAATTGACATTCCTAATCCCGTTCCTTTGCCTATAGATTTAGTAGTAAAAAAAGGATCGAATAAATGTTTTATTACGGATTTCGGCATTCCAAAAGCATTATCTTTAATGCAAATTTTTACTCGGTTTGGTTCGACAAAATCTGTAATAATGCAAATTTTAGGTTGATGCTCAATTTCTTGCTTCATACGTTCTTCTAAAGCATCAATGGCATTAGAAATAATGTTCATGAATACCTGATTGAGTTGCCCAGCGTAACATTCAACCAAAGGTAATTTTCCATACTGTTTAATTACCTCAATTGCCGGAATATCTGGTTTAGCTTTCAACCGATTACTGAGAATCATTAATGTGCTTTCAATTCCTTCATGAATATCCACACCTTTCACTTCTGCTTCATCAATGCGGGAGAAGTGACGCAGAGATTGCACAACAGCACGAATGCGATCGGCACCTACCTGCATAGAAGAAAGCAGTTTTGGTAAATCTGTACGCAGGAATTTTAAATCCATTTCCTCTTCTTTTTCTATTAAATCAGGATGCGAACCTGGACAATGAGCTTGATAAAGTTGCAACAAATCTAACAGATCGTTCATATACTGATTCGCATGAACTAAATTGCCATGAATAAAATTCACTGGGTTATTAATTTCATGAGCAACTCCAGCTACCAACTGTCCTAAACTGGACATTTTTTCGCTTTGAATGAGATGAGTTTGTGCTTGCTGTAAATCCAAAAGTGTTTGTTCTAATTTTTGGTTTTTTTCCTGCAACAATGCTTCTACTTCTTTGCGTTCAGCAACTTCAATCTCTAATTGCTCGATCGCCTGTTTCAGATGTGCGGTGCGTTCTTCAACCCGATTTTCTAACTCTTCAACAACCTGCTTTAGTGCTTCTTCTAAATGTTTGCGGTTAGTAATATCCCTGATAATACCAACGATATATTTATTACCTTGGCAATCTTGAAAACAAGACTTTTTAGTAGAAATGATGCGAATCTTGCCTTCTAAAGTGGTAATAGTTTCTTCATTTTCATCACCAATCCCTGTTTCTAATACCTGTCGATCTTTTTCCCAAAAAATATCCGCTTCTGATTTATGGAAAAAGTCATAGTCAGATTTATCGAGTAATGTTTCACGATTAATACCGATAAAATTGCAAAAAGCATCATTGCAGAGAATCCAGCAATGCCGATCGTTTTTAACGAAAATGGGATCGCTAGTGGTATTGATGACTTTTTGCAAAAATTCTAGAGAATTTGGCTGTAATTCTGGATTTTGCATCATTTGCTTAGTTAAAGTTCTCATCTTCTTTTTGCTTCTAAAAAATAGATTTAAGTGGAAATTTGAGGATAGCTGTAACCAAAATCTCACTGGGAGCTTTACGGTATTTTCATATAGATATAATTCCCATAAAGTTGCCAAATTACTCAATAGGATAGCAAGTTAATAAAACTATAAAAAAGAGACTGGGGATTGGTGACTGGTGACTGGGAAAAGAGAATGTAGAGGAACAAAGCTCGTGATTTAACTTGCTTCTACTCTTCGCCTTTTGTCTTTTCCCTTTACCTTATATCGACTACCTAAATGTTGGCTACAGATGCTTGGGAAAGGGCGGGTTTTGATTTCAATTTTATTGCAGGGTATTCTCAGCTTTTGGCTAAACCCGCCCCTACCTGATTTGTAGCAAACATTTGTATAAACGATATTACTTCACTTATTTAATCTGAAAAATCAGCGGTTGCAGGTGAAGGACGATCGCCATTTTGAAAGCGTAACCAAGACTGTTTTAACTCTTCTGGCGCTGGATAATTTGTATCATAAACCGCGATTACATTAGTTAAATTCCGTCCCGGAGACACTAAAATTTTACCTTTGTGCGCTAAGGCGACAGAAGCACCACCATCTAAATTCATCGCTTCCACACAACCGATCGCTTGCATAATTTCCGCTTCTTTTTGTAAAGATAAACTAGTTAAAAAAGTCACCAAATATAACTGTTTTCTCGATTCAGGAAATCCGATCGCACAACGAGAACCTACACCCAAAACATGAGAATCTTTGAAACCTTCCGAAAGTGGAGAAAGCCAAACTTTTCCTTCTTTAACTAATCTTGGCCCACAAGTTAACGAAAACCAATGTTCTGTCCAATCTGGCTTTCTTTCCGTTCTAGCAGTAACCATTTCTAATTCATTTCCGGCTTTAATTCCTAAAGTAGTGCCGTAATTTTCCCAGCGACTATATTTAACAAATTTTCCCGCCGCTACCATATTACCCAACACAGCTTTTTGGCTATCTTTGCCGAAAAAAGTACCATTAGTTACGATCGCAGCCTGTTGTCTATCTACTAAATCTTTAAAAGGTTCATCGCCTTTACTAATTTTATAATTATTAGCAATATCAGCATTATTAGCCAATCCAACAGTAATAAAAGTTTCGGGATCTGTCAGGTCAATAATTGTTTGATAAAAACTAACACCAGCAATAGATTTGCGGCTAATTTGTACAGGCTTACCTTTTTGATTAGAAAGCTTAACTTCAGGAGTTTTTGCTGGTTTTTCTGGGTCTGGAGATGGAGAATTAATAACTTTTGGTTGAGGAGAAGGAGTAGTTGCACCTATTGGATTATTCGCCGGAAGTTCAGTAGTAACTTTTTGCTGATGTTGCTCTCTTAAAGCTAGCAGCTTTTGCCATAATTTTCCCATCAACGTGAAGAAATTATCGCGGTTCTTGGGTACGGAAAAATATTCGGCTAAAACTTGAGTAGCAGTAAAAACTATTAAAAATAAAAAAGTGCGCCGCAACATTTTACGGCAGCCACTAGCTGATTTAGATTTAGGCATACCGATCGCAAAGAAGTAAATTTCAAGCTATAAAGTTAAGATTATCCTACATTTCAGATTTCCCACTTCTCGGCAGAATCTACTTTGTCTCAAAAATTCTTAACAATTACTCTCTAGTGCCACCTAAAACTTTTAACCTCTGTAAATTCAATAATTTAACAGTTGAACCATTCAAGCTAATAATTTCTTCCTGGCTGAGTTTGGCAAATACCCGCGATAAAGTTTCAGGAATTGTACCTAACAAAGCGGCTAATTGTCCTTTAGTTAAATCTAATTCTACTTCCTCTTGGTTGCCAGTGCGATCGCTCAAATACAACAAATAAGCTGCAAATCTTCCGGGAACTTCTCTTAAAGAAAGGTCTTCAATAACTTTAGCAAACCTGCGTAAATGACGAGCGAAAATCTTCAACAAATTAACTGCCAAACTTGGATTATTTTTGATTAGTTCTAAAAAAGTAGTGCGGGGAAAAAACAACAGTTCAGTTTTCTCTAAAGCCGCAGCTGAAGCCGGAAAAGGTTGCCCATCAAAAGCTGGTACTTCAGCAAAATGTTCATGAGCACCGAACACTTGTAAAATTTGTTCTTTACCTTCCGGGGAAATCTTAAAAACCTTTACTTTGCCAGAAATTACTAAAAAAAATCCCGTTCCAGCATCCCCTTCCCAGAAAATTGTCTCGCCTTTTTGGTAAGTTTGCTGTTGAGCAATACTTAACAAAGCATCAACCTCATCTGTTGGCAAGCCAAAAAACATTTGACTATTGCTCAGAAACTCCTGTAAATCAATACTTTTCTGGTTGTCCTTGCTTGCCATATTTTTTCAATCCTTCATTTTTTGACTTAAGTCAAGGTTATCTTTTTTAGCTTCCCCTATTCTGAGGGTAGATGAGAGAAACAGGAACAAGACTATGTATTGCAACCAATGTGAACAAACCACCAAAGGAGAAGGATGCTATCAATGGGGTGCTTGTGGTAAAAGCCCAGAAGTTGATGCTCTACAAGATTTATTAGTTCATTGTTTGCGGGGATTGGGAGAAGTTGCGATCGCTGCTCGTAGCTTTGATATCATCGATAAAGAAGCCGATTTCTTCACTTGTGAAACCCTATTTTCTACTCTAACAAACGTCAACTTTGACCCCAACGACTTTGTTAATTATATCCACAAAGCCATAGCATTGCGGGATGAATTAAAAGCCCGAACATTATTCACCAGTTGCCAACATATAGAATGGTCAACCCTTGCTGAATTTCAACCAGGACAAACTGTTAGCGAACTAGTCCAACAAGGCAAAGATATTGAATACCAATTTATCAGTTCTTCTGCCAAAAATGTCGATATTTTCTCCTTAAAACTCACTGTACTTTATGGACTAAAAGGCATTGCTGCTTACGCTTATCATGCTGCCGAACTTGGTCAAGAAGACGATCGCGTTTATGCCTTCTGTCATGAAGCCTTAGCCGCCCTTGGTAGCAATGATAAAACCTTAGAAGATTGGGTAAATATAGCTTTAAAATTAGGAGAAATTAACCTGCGAACAATGGAATTACTTGACGCAGGAAACACCAACACTTATGGGCATCCGGTTCCTACATCTGTACCTTTAGGCGCGAAAAAAGGCAAAGCAATTTTAGTTTCAGGTCATGACCTTAAACAATTAGAATACCTCCTCCAACAAACAGAAAATACAGGCATTTATATCTACACTCACGGCGAAATGTTGCCAGCCCATGCCTATCCCAAATTAAAACAAAACTACCCTCATTTGTATGGTCATTATGGCACCGCTTGGCAAAATCAAACTAAAGAATTTCCGGCATTTCCTGGGCCGATCGTGATGACAACTAACTGCCTCATGCCACCCCATGATAACTACAAAGACCGCGTTTATACCCTTGGGCCTGTTGGTTGGCCTGGATTAATTCACCTCACCAACAGCAACTTCAATTTGGTAATTGAAAAAGCTTTAGAAATGCCTGGATTTATTGAAGATGTTGTCGCTAAAGAAGTAATGACAGGCTTTGCCCGTAACGCAGTTTTAGGTGTAGCTGGTGATGTAATTGATGCAGTTAAACAAGGCAAAATTCGCCACTTTTTCTTAGTCGGTGGTTGTGATGGTGCTAAATCAGGAAGGAACTACTACAGCGAATTAGTAGAAAAAGTTCCAACTGATTGTATAGTTTTAACTTTGGCTTGTGGTAAGTTCCGTTTCTTCGACAAAGATTTAGGAGATATCGAAGGTTTACCTCGGTTAATGGATGTAGGTCAATGTAATGATGCTTACTCGGCAATTCAAATTGCTTTAGCGTTAGCAAATGCCTTTAATGTAGAAGTGAATCAGTTACCTTTATCAATGATTCTTTCTTGGTACGAACAAAAGGCTGTATCCATTTTATTAACCCTACTTTATCTGGGAATTAAAGATATCCGCTTAGGGCCAACATTACCAGCCTTTATCTCTCCAAATGTCTTCAAGTTACTGTCAGAAAAATATAACTTGAAGCCGATTACTACCGCCGATGAAGATTTGGCAGCTTGTTTAAGTTAATCTCTCATCTTATGTTTAAATGTAGGTTGGGTTTAATATTTGCCCAACCTACATTTTCTTTAAAATTTGTCCTAGAATACTTTACTTTTCAGATACTAGTAAGTTACAATTGTAAGTGAATTATATAGCTTTAAAATAAAACAACTAATTTTATTGTTATATTCTATGTCTCTAGATACCCTGACTTCGCCAAGTATTTTTATTAACGGAAATATCAGTTTAATTGCTACTGATATGGATGGCACTTTAACCACTCATGGGAAATTTACTTCATCTTTACTCAAGGCTTTAGAAGCGTTAGCTGAAGCAAAAATTGTTGTACTATTAATTACGGGTCGATCGGCTGGTTGGGTACAAGGTTTAAAAAGTTATTTACCTGTGACAGGTGCGATCGCAGAAAATGGCGGAGTATTCTTTCCAGCCAACAGCGAACAACCAAAACTTTTAACACCTATTCCTAATTTAATTAATCACCGTCAACAATTAGCTGCCACCTTTGACTATTTAAAATCCCACTTTCCCCAAATAGAAGAATCTACAGATAACCCTTTCCGCCTCACCGACTGGACATTTGATGTTCAAGGTTTAACAAGTGATGAATTACAGCAACTAGAACAACTTTGTAAAGCAAAAAATTGGGGTTTTACTTATAGCACAGTACAATGTCACATTAAACCACAAAATCAAACAAAAGCTACCAGTTTACTGCAAGTATTAAATAGTTATTTTACCGAAATAACTACAGAAAATTTAATTACCGTTGGCGATAGTCCTAATGATGAAACTTTGTTCGATCGCAGTTTGTTTCCTTTCTCTGTTGGTGTGGCAAATATCTTACACTACAAAGATAAATTAAAATTTTTACCTACTTACGTCACATCCTTAGAAGAAGGAGAAGGGTTTAGAGAATTAGCAGAATTGGTTTTGCAAGTGCGATCGTATTAATACCCATTCTCTGTAAAATGCACTTAATCATTAGTCCCTCCCTGTAGACGGGGAGGGGTTAAACAATTGGTATTAATACGATCGCACTCTCTACCTGAAACCTAGATCCCCCCTAGCCCCCCTTTTTAAGAAGGGAACTTAATTTACTTGTTCCCAGGTTCAACCTGGGAAAGAAAAATAGAGGCTCTGCCTCAAGGTGTAAAATCTGATTTAATTAACAATAATCACCCATAACCCTACACACAAAACAATAGTTGCTAGATGTTGAGGCAACAAACCTCTAAAAGATTGACGGGCAATTTTTTGGGTTAATATTACCGAACAAATTACCGAAAATATCAACGTCACTCCTTGTAAAAATGCGATCACAGCCGGGTGAGCAACTATTATTGGTAAACCTTCACCATGCAAACCAAAAGTTGCTAAACTCACGGGTAAAATGCGTCCTGCTTCACCTAAACCTAAACGCAAATAATGAGCTAAATTTCCTCCTAAAACTAGCGGTAAATAACCATAAGCCAACTCTACAAAAGAGCGGGGTTTAATAAAATTGTGCGTTCTAGTTACATTGAACCAAATCATCAACCTGATCCATCCATAAGCAACAAATGTAATTGTTACTGGCAGGAGTAATGCTGCTAAAGAAAACCCTAAATGAGGCCAAAATTGAGTTAAATTCAAATTCCATCCCAACCAAGAATTGATTTCTGGTAAACGATGCAGAAAAACCCCACCTAATAACAACATTAGCAACGCTACTTCGTAGCTGTGAGGAGTGTGAGTTGTCCAAAGTTCAATTCCGGGAGGACGCAAATTTAATTCTACCGATCGATGCGGACAAGCTTTTAAACAAGTCATGCACAAAACACAATCTTTGTTATCTTCTAATTGTGCCGGATGGGAATATAAAGGACAACCATTTGTCGCTAAACCTTCTCCTTTTTGCGGCCCACCTTTATAACATTGGTAAGTGGTACATTCAGCCGAACAAGTTCCCTGTTGCGCTCGTAATTCAGTCATCGAAAGTTTAGCAAATAAGCCATTCATTCCCCCGATCGGACAAAGATAGCGACACCAAAATCTTCGCTCAAAAATAGTAGAAAATATCATGGCTCCGGCAGTAATTAATAACAGTAAGCAAGCCGAAAGATAAGCGGTATTTTCTAAATTCCAGAGTTCTTCCCAAAGGAAAATTAAGGCAAATAAGCCAAATAAAAACCAACCTCCCCATTTTTCTGCTGACTGTCTAGGCCAACGTTTCAGTTGTCTAGGCCATAACCATAAAGATAATTTTTGGGTAATTTCTCCATAAATCATGAAGGGACAAACCGCGCACCACAAGCGTCCGACAAAGGGAAACCCAATTAAAATTAAAGGCCACCACCAAGCCCAAAATAAGTTTAAAGCAAAGTTTTCTTGACGATTTTGGGGAGCCAGAAATAAGACAGCAACAACAAAGGCGAAAAAGCTAAAAGTGAACCAATAATTTATTCTATCCGGCCACCAAGGACTACGCAAAAATTGCCTTAACCAAGGATAGGCATTTAAGAGATTAACCCGAAATACTTTCTTTTTAGTTTGGACTGACCAAAAAACTTCTTCTGTTAATAGTTTAGTGCCGGGGGATTGGACGATCGCTCTTTGCACCAAACTCTCTAATTCCCGCAAATTTCCTGGAAAATCATAAGATTGTAACCTGCGTAAAGCCTCCTCTGTAATCTGCGGTTTGGCAACCCCTTTAGCCCGACAAAATAACCGCATATAGTATTCTAATTGGTCACTAATATCAGCTTTTCTGACTCGCAAAGGAGGAACTTTGATTAGATGCTTGACTAAGCGATCGATACTAGGTAATGTCCTTTCCGAAATCATGATAATTTTAGCCTGACACTCAATTTCTAAAGCGGCAGTTTCTAATTCTTGGACACCTACAGGCGTGAAAGTTTTAGTTTCCAGTAAATGAGCAATTTTTGGTACTAATTCTTCGGGAAGTTCTTGGATATTGTTCAGCAATAAAGTTCCTGTTCCTAGCCATTCAATTAATCCCGGTTTACCGCCAGCACGACCAAACAAATCTGCACCGCTGGCTTGCAAAGTGCTACAATCTAACTTAATCATTGGTTCCCTTCTGTGATCGGAACCAAAATGAATTAAAGCGGCAAGGTTATCTTTTTCTAAACCAGGTTCTCCAAAAATTAAAACCGAATCCATATCATTAGTTGCTTGTTTAATTTGTTGGCGCAACCTTTCCGCATAGCGGCTTTTTCCCACAACCCCACGTTTGGCTTTGGTGACTAAATAAGGGCGTAAAATTGTTTGACGTTCTTGTTCATAAGTTAACTGCGAAGAAAGCTGCACCAATTCCATCGCTAACTTTTGCGTAAAAGCTTGGCTAATTTCGGGATATGCAGCGACTAACTCCTGAAACTTATTAGCAGGAATAAACCATAACTGACATTCACTCAAAGCTATAACAGTTCTTTGAGTTAACTGCCCAAATAATAGTTCTTGTAAATGAATTATAGCCCCAGGAAGTAAACTAATCATCCAAACCGAACCAGTTTGATTAATGCGATCGCCCTCTAGCCTCCCCTGTTTTAAAATATAAAGACCATCAGGTATAGTATTTTCTTGTACCAAACGAGTCTGCGCCGGAACTACCTTTTCTTCTAAAACTTCCCCAATTGCTGCCAACGCATTTTCAGATAACACACCTAACTCTGTGCGTTCCTCCAACCAAACCACTCTCTCTGGATAACTCATGAATTCTACTCCCAGCAAAGTTTTTTAATCTAATGCCAAACCTATAAAACAACTATGTCTCAGCAAATAATTGACCTTTGGGTTCCCCTAACACTTTTAAGTCTCATCATTCTAGCGGCAATTTTTTTTAGTCGCAGTAGTTAAAGACAAGACCAGTATTTATCGATTTACATGATGAACAGGATTAATTAAGAATTTGCTGAAGTTGATGGATTTACATGATGAACAAGATTAATTAAGAAGGTTGGTAAATTTTTAAATCTTGGTCAAACTTTCTCCCTAACTCAAAATTCTCCCAGTCCCCAGTCGATGGCGGTCCCGTAGGACAGGCATCTTGCCTGTCATCCCCAATCCCCAAAAATCCATGAAAAAAACTTTTTTAGCTATAGCAACTTTGGTTTTTCTCCTCACAGTTATTCTTGCCATAAATAAACAATCAAATATAACTTCAGCCCAATCAGCAGGAAACAGTTTTAAACTTGGCTTGCCGATTAATTGTACATTAGGCAAAGACTGTTTTATCATGCACTATCTAGACCGTGACCCTAGTCCCGCAGCAATAGATTTTGCTTGTGGTCAACTTACCTACGACACTCATAATGGCACAGATTTTGCGATTCCAGACGAACGGGCGATGGCAAAAGGTGTAGCAGTGAAAGCAGTTGCTTCCGGGAAAGTCTTACGAATACGCGACGGAGTTCCCGACATTCGGGTAGCAGACCAAACAGACAAAAGCAGAGTTCAAGGTATAGAATGCGGTAACGGTGTAGTTATCGATCATGGTAACGGCTGGCAAAGTCAGTATTGTCATCTTCGCCAAGGTAGTGTTGTCGTCAAACCAAATACATCAGTGGCATCGGGTGCCGTTTTAGGTATGGTGGGAGAATCGGGTTTAGCTTCTTTTCCCCACGTCCATTTAACAGTTCGCTATCAGGATAAAGTTGTAGACCCTTTTGTTGGTACTGGCAGTTCTCAAGGTTGTAACGTGGCGCGTCAACCTTTGTGGCAAAAACCTTTAGAATATGTTCCTACAGGTTTGATTCGTGCAGGTTTTGCTAGCAAACAACCAGAAATGGCAGAAATTTGGCAAGGACAGTTGGCAGAAACTACTTTAGCTAAAAATAATCCGGCATTGTTGTTTTGGGTGCAAGCTTTTGGAGTGCGTCAGGGAGATGAAGAACAGTTTCGCCTGATAGCACCTGATGGTAAAACTGTAATTAACAGTAAGCAACCGCTAAAATCCACTCATCGTGTGTGGTTGAGTTACGTTGGCAAGAAAAACTCTGCCAGTCAACCTTTAGTTCCCGGCGTTTGGCGTGGAGAGTATCGCCTGGTAAGAGGTAATAAGGTGTTAATTGAAAGCATCAGAGAAGTGCAGTTGCGCTGAGATAATAAAAGCGTAAGGATTCTGAGTAACAATGAGTATCGCTACTTTTCTCAATTCTGGACGACGACTGTTTAGCTGGCTAATCTTGGTAGTAGCTACCCTCAGTTGCCTATTTCTCTTCGGAACACCCTCAGCCCTAGCGGGTATGAACAATGATAACTATGATGGCAATATTTTCGTCCTTTATGGCGGAAATGGTTCTTTAGTACCACCAAAGGTAACGTTAGCAGAGTCCTTAAAACGAGATAAGCCGACTCTGTTAGTGTATTACGCCGACGATAGTAAAGATTGTAAGCAATATGCGATCGTTGTTTCCCAACTACAAGCATTTTACGGTCGAGCCGCAGACTTTATCCCCGTCAGCGTCGATTCCATCCCCATTAAATCCAACTACGCACCCACAGAAGTTGGTTATTATTACAAAGATTTTGTTCCCCAAGTCGTATTACTTGACAAGTCAGGTAAACAAGTAATTAACGAAAAAGGACAAGTACCCTTTGAAAAAATCGATGATGCCTTTCGGGAACTGTTTAACTTGCTACCTCGTACCGAGTCTAAGGAGTTAAAACCAAGAGCTTTCAACGAGTTCAACAGCGAGTTAGCCAATTGATATCATGTCCGGTTGATTAGACATAATGTAGAGACGTTATATATAACGTCTCTACAAGATTTTGGGTTGAGGATAGTACCCACATTCCGCACCCAAAACTGTCACAAGGGAGATGACGGGAGGAATGGCTCATGGCAAGCAATCCCTGGAACGCTGCTTCAAATTCGTCAAGTCAATGTGTCAACCCTGTAAAAAACCAAATTTCCAAATTATTAGTAAAGGATAACCAAAAAATATTGGTTCAGAGGTTAAACTTGCTTTAAACCAACTGAATGGTGTTCTCATGACAAAGGTTTACACCACCCAGGATCTAATAACAATTTTGGAGCACGAGCGTCAAGCCTGTCTCACTGGACAGCGCCTTAGCTTGAGTGCGAAACCTTCGGGAAATCCTTTAATAGACAGATTTTTGAAATCGGAGGGAGTACAAAAGTTTACAGCTTATCAAGATTTTAAAGCTACTATTCATCATTACCAAAGACAACATGAAGTTTCTGGGATTGTTTGGCGCGAGATTGTCATTCATGGCAAGTCTTTGCGCTTTCCAGAAGTTGATTCTCACTTAATTGCTTTACCAAGCGATGTGGAGATTTTAAAAGCTGCTAAATCCTCCATACTGAAATTTTGGCATGAGGTAACATCCGCTATGGATTTTTATCTGAGTGTCAATCATGGTAAAGACTATCGTGCGATCGCTCCCGCTGATGTGAGTAGAATCGCATATAGAACAGAATGGGCTAATCTTTACAAGTGGGAAAAGTCAGACTTTCTGGAAATTCTCTTGCAGTTGGGATGGGGAAACCCAGAGGAAGCTGCTTACAAACGAGGATGGCCTACTTCCGGTAGTGAGTATATCCATGCCGTAAAACCCGGTCATCGTCCAATTTGTTAATGTCAGGACTTACGCATTATTTTTGCGTAAGTCCTAATGTTTCATCCTTCTGTATGGTTATCTTATACAAACTTCACGATACATATTTATTTTTAAGAAATCTATACCTTTAGACTGCGAAATTGCTCATCCATAATTGTTACTCTAAATATAGAAGCTAGCTAGAAAAAAGTATTTGTTAAGTGTGGTGAGAGTGAAAAAGCTACAGATGTAAGGATGTTTCGTGAAACGTTTCTACATCTGAAGTAAACCATATTGATTTGTAGCACAAATAAATTCAACCAATATCACACCAGAGAAACAAGCTATGCAAACGATCGCCAAAATTGCTTCCGTTTTGGGAATATCCGCTTTGCTTGCGGGGATGCCTCTTGTTGCCAATGCACAAGTCGAACCTAGATCCAGAATCCAAATCGACCCTACAGTTGTTGAGGATTTGGAAATTAACCAATACAACTTCAACCAATTTAGTCAAGTTGAGGTTACTTTAGGTCTTTATCAACCAGCTTATGGCGCTGTTGCCTACAGAACTCAAACTTTTCCTATAGGTATTGGTGGCCCAGATTTAGAAGAAACTTTGCCAGATGCTTATCTTGTCAAATTAGGCGAAGGGCAAGTAGTAACAGAACCAAATCACAGGCAAGGGGACAATTTTATTCAATTACAATTGTTAAGATTTTGAAGGAAAAGTTAGTGCAGGGAGGCAGAAGTAACCGCTCGGTTGAAATCAGGTAAAAAGCTGAATTAAGAGTAAAGTCTTTTATTCCTTATACTTTCTGCTTTCTTGCATTGGGAACCTGCTAAATTGGTTGCTGGGGTTTCCTTTTAATTTTTGGTTCCGGTCTTTTAGTTGTTTCATTATCTTGTTTATTTTTTGGCTTTTTCTGCAAGAGAATCCTATAGAATATGAGCGATGCGATCGCATAACTTACTAAAGTGTAGAAGGGATTTAATGTATACTCAAAAACTGCATAACCTGGTAAAGCAGAATTAGTTGGATTAACTAACAAAACAGTAAATAAATTATTGGCTGCATGAACTCCTAAAGCTAGTTCTAAACTATTATCTTTAACAGTAATAATGGCTAAGAAAAAAGATAATCCCAAGTAAAAAAGAGCTAAGATAGAAAAATTTGCTGTTACTTCGGGATTTCCGAAATGGAGAAGGGCAAATATTAATGAAGAAAACAAAACCGGAATCCAGGATAGACGAGTAATTAAGCCAACTGCCTGCATTAAATACCCCCTAAAGAAAAGCTCTTCAACACTAGTTTGAATCGGGGTAAATATTAACGCTATAGGGAGAAATATTAAAAAATTAGTTTGGTTATAACTAAACTCATAACTCTGAGGAAATAGTGCATACTCGATCGCACAAGCAATACTTAAAAGAATCAACCATAGCAAAAATCCTTGGATAATTCTGAAAATATTCACTTTATTTCTCGGAGTAATTAAACTAATAAATTGTCGCTGATGTATAAATCTAATTGCAATATACAAAGCAACGATGAAAGCAATAAAAGTAAAATTAGTTACTATATAATTAAATAATAAATCTATCTCCTCAACTTGATTGAATTGAGAGTTAAACTTTGTCGGCTCGTCACTATCGTAAAATACTAAAAGAATCAAAGCTAAAGTAGGTATATTACCAATCACTAACCAAGAAATTAAAATCAACGATATTCCTGACAGGTAACGCCACCATTGGTTTTTGCCACGACGCGCCAAAAATAAATATCTATCTGCCATATTTTATACAAGTATGCGTTACAAAAAAAATATCATAAGTAATAATCTTTTTCTACTGTCTATAATAAGATTGACGCAGGATTATTTATGTGCTAAAAAATGAAAATTAATCCGGCTCTGATACTTTACCGACTAGCTAATGCGACGGGATGGGGAATTTCACTCATTTTATTACTGAGTTCGCCCATATTAGCGAATACTATTCCTCAGCAGGTAACTAACGGTTTATACCGTTCAAGTTCTGAAGATTTCTTTCAACAAGGAAAGCGCCAATTTGAAACAGAAATCCAAATATTAATGCGACAACTGCTGAGCGAACCAAAATCACTATTAAATATTAGTGATGAAGTTCAAATAAAAGAGGAAGAATTTCTAGAAACCCTTAATTTTTCCCTAGATAAACCAGTTACTAAAAAAGAGCGGAGGTAATTTTATGTCTAACGCAATAATGGTAATTTTACCCTACAAATATGAAAAAACTTGGGTTTTTCATAAATTTAGGTAACTACTCAAAAACAATGGTTAATCTTTCAGTTCATCTCCCTTAATTAAAGCTTCTAATAAACGTTTCTTTTGATCTGTATCTACTAATGCTTCTAAAGTAGTTGGTATTCCCAAAGTTGTAATTACTCCCTGAGTGCTAATGGTAAAACTATTAATTAACCATTGATTTTCCCGCCTAATAATTTGCACTTTTATTGTAGCTGATGCGTTTTCAAAATCTGCTTCTGCAACATAATTACCTAAAGTGATTTTGCCAAATTTATGACTACCCTTCGGATATAGTTCTTTGCTTCCTTCTGCGGAAGTTTGCCATCCTCCCACCGCACCTTTATAAGATTCTAATTTACCCAGTTGACGACAAAAATTAACGATTTTTTCTGCTTCTTCTAAATGGGATAATTCTAAAAGTTGTGGTGTAGCTTTTTCGTAAAGCTTTTGAAAATTCCAATCACTGACGGTTTCTAGAATTGCTGCATTCACATAATCTTGTGCTTCCTCGTTTACCTCCAATGCTTGAGGCAGAGATTTAAGATATCTCGGTAAAAAAATAAACACAGCAACAACTATTCCCAACACGGTTACTGCAATTAAAGCAATTAAAATTAAGAAAATTCCACCCGAAATCATTAAGAGTTCTTTCATGACACCCCCCTCTAATTAAACATGATAGGGGAAAATAATAATGCTAATGGCTGACTACTTCAATGCCCAAGCAGCGATCGCCAGACAACTCCATCCTACTATAAAAGCTGCACCCCCAAGGGGCGTAATTGCGCCTAGCCACCCGATCCCGGTTAAACTCAAAGCGTACAAGCTACCAGAAAAAATTATGACACCCGCAATAAATGCCCACCCAGATGTTACCAGAAACGGTGTGGGTTTTTCAATTTGGGTTAACAACAACCCCACCAAGACCAAAGCCAAAGCGTGATACATTTGGTAACGAGCGCCTACTTCAAAGATTGCGATCGCTCTTTCTGTAAGTTTTTCCTTCAAAGCGTGGGAAGCAAAAGCGCCAGCAGCTACAGACACAGCGCCAAAAATTGCCCCAAACATGAGAAAAATTCGCATCATAATTTTTACTAACTAAGAAACGACTGAAGTCGTTACAACAGACCTGTTCAAACTTGTTCGTTGTAAGGACTTTAGTCCTTCTATTCTGGCAAAAAAACGACTAAATTCGTTACAACAGACCTGTTCAAACTTGTTCGTTGTAAGGACTTTAGTCCTTCTATTCTGGCAAAGAAACGACTAAATTCGTTACAACAAACTTAAATAAGAAATTTTACTTACAATTCCTTAAGCTGACTTACGAGTAGCTTCTAGGATGCGAGAAAAGTAAAAACGAGTCTTAGTCATCGCTTTTCTTTCGATGGAAAATCCGCAACTTTCCAAAATTTTCACAATATCAACTTCCCGGTGCAAATAAGCGCGTGTGGTTTTGCTTGGCCCAGGAAAAAAGCTACCAATTTTCTTCAACAAACTTAGACAAGGAGTTTTTGGTGCAAAGCTAATTATTAAGCGTGATTCTGATAAAGAACTGAGATGATTAATCATATCAGCCGCTTTTTCTTGAGGATAATGAATTAAAACATCTAGACAAATTACTGTGTGATATTTGCCGCTTAATGATTCCAAATCCTGAACAGCTAAGGTGAGATTATGATTATTTCCGAGAACTTCTTGTGCTCTATCTTTAGCTTCTCCCACCATTTTTTCCGAAATATCGCTAGCATAAACTTTAGCGCCAGCTTGTGCTAAGGGAATGCTGAGACTACCCACACCACAACCAGCATCGCAGATGGATAAATCTGCTAAATTATCATCTGCTTTTAGCCAGCTAATTACTGTATCTACAGTTTGTTGGTGTCCGTTGCGAATGTCCAGTTGGACTTTGTTAACTTCGCCGTCGCCGTAAATGCGTCGCCATCTGTCAAAGCCAGTAGAATTAAAGTAGTCCTGAACAATAGTTTTGTCGTCAGCTGCGTTCATGAATTTGGGTTTGCCTAACAAGTTGCCAGGAATCAATTTAGCATAATTATGGTAAGCAAAAACAAGAATATAAAATTTTCGTTAACAGTTAATTGCAAATAGGTAGGTTTTATCGCCATGCTGAACAGCAACCAATTTAAAATTCGTCCGATGACTCTTGCTGATTTAGAATTATCCTTAGAATGGGCAGCAACAGAAGGTTGGAACCCTGGAATTTACGATGCAGAAGCATTTTATGCAACTGATCCTGGTGGCTTTTTAATGGGTGAAATTAATGGCGAACCAATTAGTAGCATTTCGGCTGTTAGGTATGATGACAAATTTGGTTTTATTGGATTGTATATTGTTCAACCTAATTGGCGAGGTCAAGGTTTCGGTTTACAAACTTGGAACGCAGGTTTAAAATTATTAGGCGATCGCAATATTGCTCTTGATGGAGTTTTAGCACAAGTCGAAAATTATCGTAAATTTGGTTTTCAGCTAGCTTATCGTCATGTACGTTACGCAGGTTTGGGAATGACTACAGAGATTAACAAAAGTCTTGTATTGTTATCGGATGTAGGAATGGAAAAACTATTGAATTACGATCGCCAATACTTCCCCACTCCCCGTCCTCAATTCCTGCAAAAATGGATTAACCAACCGGAAAATGCTGCTTACGGATTCTTAAAAAATGACAATTTATCTGGTTATGGAGTCTTGAGAAAATGCCGCAATGGTTTTAAAATTGGGCCTTTATTTGCTGAAGATTCAGAAATAGCAGAGTCGCTGTTTCTAGCTTTGATTAACCATGCCCAAAATCAACCAATTTTTCTCGATACACCTGATGCTAATTCCCAGGCTATTTACTTAGCGCAAAAGTATAGTATGCAGCCAGTATTTGAATGCGTGAGAATGTACACTCGTGGCATACCTGAGTTTGATATTACACGAGTTTTTGGCGTGACAACTTTAGAGTTAGGTTAAGAGTCTTTCCCAACTTAAGAGAGTTTCATTAGTTTCTAGTAATTGACTTGTTTGCCAACGTAATAATTGATAGACAGATTGCCCAATTATACCTTTAATTCCCATTGCTTTGCGAGGAGAAACGGTGGCTAATGCGATCGCTTTTTCTCGATCGCAAATTCCCCACTTTACCAAATTTTGTACTCCAGATAATAACGGTAAAGTAGTCCCAGCCAAAGTACCATCTGGTAACTTAGCAGTACTATTTTTTACTTCAATTTCTCTGACATCCCAAGGATAAACACCATCAGGTAAACCTAAAGGAGAAAGTGCGTCACTAACTAAAAAAATGCCCTTTTCATAATGACTTGCACTGAGTAATATTTGCATCATGGGTACAGAAACGTGCTGTCCATCAGCAATTAAACCACATCTTACATTAGAATCAATAATTGCTGCCCCTAATAATCCTGGTTCACGATGATGTAAACTTGGCATAGCATTAAAAGCGTGAGTCACCATTGACGCACCCAATTTAAAAGCCTTTTCTGCTTGATTAAAAGTCGCTTGGGAATGTCCTAAACTGACAGTAATTCCCAAATCTTGTAAATAAGGAATTACTTCATCATTTGGATCTAATTCTGGTGCTAAAGTAATCAGTTTTACAACATTTGCATAGTTGCCCAAAACTCGTTTTACATTGTCGATCGTTAAAGGCAAAAGATACTCAGCCGGATGGGCTCCGCGTTTTTCGGGATTTAAAAATGGCCCTTCTAAATGAACACCCAAAACTTTTGCTGTTGGTTTAGTTTCAGACTGGGAACTAACAAAATCAGCAAAAATTGCTAAACTACGGTGAAAATTTTCAATAGAAGTAGTTACCAAAGTTGGTAAAAAGCTATCAATTCCTTGATGCCAAAGAAAATCACAAATTATCGGAAGTTTGTCGCAATTATCTAAATTTAATTCGGGAAATGGTAAACCAAGCGCCCCATTAATTTGTAAGTCAACTCCACCTAGAGAAACCCAGTCACCCGCAACATCTATAATATGTTTTTTTGCTGCTGAATTTTGGGAATTAACAACACCCATTTGCTGAATTTTGGTAATTTTGCCTTGGGAGTCGGTCAAGATTTTTTGTAACCCTTTGTACCCTGGAAATCTAACGTTAGCGATCTGCACCGGAAAAATCATTTGTTCTGTTTGCTGCATCCTCTGTCAGAATAACTAATGACCTTTTGACCTGTCGAACTTTTGTAAAATGACCAATAACCAACCATTAGTTGGTATTATCATGGGCAGCGATTCTGATTTACCTACTATGCAGGGAGCGATCGCCATTTGTGAAGAATTTGGCGTAAACTGTGAAGTTGCCATCGTCTCCGCCCATCGCACCCCCGAACGTATGGTAAATTATGCCCAAACAGCAGCCCAGCGTGGCCTAAAAATTATTATCGCTGGTGCTGGTGGCGCTGCTCACTTGCCCGGAATGGTAGCCTCCTTAACTCCTTTGCCAGTAATTGGTGTACCCGTAGCCAGTCGCCATCTCCAAGGTGTTGACTCGCTTTATTCCATTGTGCAAATGCCTGCCGGAATTCCTGTAGCAACCGTTGCTATTGGCAACGCCATCAATGCTGGACTCTTAGCAGTGCAAATTCTAGCAACTTACGATCCTGAATTGCAAGAAAAAGTAGTAGAATACCGCCAAAATCTCTCACAATCAGTATATAACAAGCAAACAAAGCTAGATGCTGTTGGTTACAAGCAATATTTGCCCGAAACACATTAAGCGATCGGACAGTTTTGTTAGCTGGGGGATTTTTCAGTCTCCTTGTCTCCTTGTCCCCGTGTTTCCTTAATTACCGCTTACTCTTTTGAGAAATTGTATGAATTGTTACAGAATAATTAAACAAAAAGTTTGACGATAGTCAGATTTGAAACCTAAAGCGCATAGTTGTCCTAAGTGTAAAAGGGGAAAAACATATCTAAAACGGTTCTCCTTCAAGTTACAATCACCAAACAATTAGTCAAACAAAGCTGAGACATTTTACACATCGAAAAAGAATAGTGCGGTAATCATGCCTAAATTAGTCCTCAGAAAAAAGAGGTCGAGAGCAAAAGCTAGAAGACCATTTGCACATAGACTGCTCGACCAAGTATTAAGTGTAAAATTTTTGCAGAAATTGCCAGCGAGAGTGAAGAGATTGTCTCCTAGTTGGCAAGCTTGTATTCCTTTAGCTCTAATGATTTTGTTGTCGTGGGGTTACATGGCGATCGCACAAGATGCCACACCCACCACTACACCTTTACAGCCAGGAGTTGTACAAGAAGCTACACCAACTCCATCACCAATAGAAGGCACAACTACACCAGATGGCACAGCCACTCCATCGCCTGTACTCGCACCTGTAACTGTACCAGCTACACCTGCTGACTCAGCAGTAGTTAGCCCAGCTGTACCTGCGGCTGGCCCAACAACTGCTGAGTTAAAAATAGCGTTGGATACAGTCTGGGTAGTAATCGCCGCCTTTTTAGTCTTCTTCATGAACGCTGGCTTCTGTATGTTAGAAACTGGCTTTTGTCGGGAGAAAAACGCGGTTAACGTTTTAGCGAAAAACCTAATTGTATTTGCTCTTTCCACCGTTGCATTTTGGGCAATTGGTTTTAGCTTGATGTTTGCTGACGGCAACGACTTCATCGGTGGACTAGGAGGAATGTTCCTCAACGGACAAGATAACAGTCCTGCCACAGGAGACGCTTACAAAGGCATTTTCGGTGCTTTGAACTGGACAGGTGTACCTTTAGAAGCCAAGTTTTTGTTCCAATTAGTATTTGCCGGAACCGCAGCCACTATTGTTTCTGGGGCTGTGGCGGAAAGAATTAAATTCCTTGACTTCTTAATCTTTAGCGTTTTACTCGTTGGTATTGCTTACCCGATTACTGGGCACTGGATTTGGGGCGGTGGCTGGTTAGCAGACATGGGGTTTTTTGACTTTGCTGGCTCTACTGTAGTTCACTCCGTTGGGGGCTGGGCAGCACTGATGGGCGCAGCATTTTTGGGGCCACGTATTGGCAGATATCAAAGTGGCGGAACTGTGGCTTTACCCGGTCACAATATGAGTATTGCCACCTTGGGTTGCTTAATTCTTTGGTTGGGTTGGTTTGGATTTAACCCAGGTTCGACAATGGCTGCTGATGGTAGAGCGATCGCACACATCGCCCTCACCACCAACATGGCTGGTGCCGTCGGTGGAATTGCAGCTACTATTACCGCTTGGCTTTACCTTGGTAAACCAGACCTATCCATGATCATCAACGGCATCTTGGCTGGCTTAGTTGGCATCACAGCCTCCTGCGCCTACGTCAACATGGGTAGCGCCTTCATTATCGGCTTAGTGGCTGGAGTGATTGTTGTATTTGCAGTTACCTTCTTCGATAGCTTAAAAATAGATGACCCAGTAGGTGCAACCTCAGTTCACTTAGTTTGCGGGATTTGGGGTACATTAGCTGTTGGTCTATTTGCTGTTGGCCCTGGTGGTTATCCCTGGATGGTTGACCTGGCGGGTAAACCAATTGGCCCACACGGATTGTTTATGGGTGGCGGTTTCACCACACTCTGGCCTCAAATCGTCGGCATTCTTTCCGTCGGAGGCATCACCGTTCTGATCAGTTCCATCTTTTGGTTAGCACTCAAATCCACTTTGGGCATTCGTGTATCTCCAGAAGAAGAAATCGTTGGTTTGGATATTGGGGAACACGGAATGGAAGGCTACAGCGGCTTTGTCAAAGAAGCTAGCCCTTCCACTTTGGGAGGTAAATCAGGAGGAATTTCTAATAGTTCTGGTGGCATAACTAGTAAATTTTAGTTAATGCTTGACTAATTGCAGCAAATATATTCATTAGTTTGTCAATAATCTTCCCGTCATAAGTTCAGGAAAATTTCTGAAAATATGCGGGACTTTATGTTTAAAATTTAGGTTTTTTACTATAATTCACTAAAGTTACAAACAGAAAAGATTAGAAAAATTAAATTATTTTGTTTGCAAAAACACAGAAACCATATACTTATAATTCGTTCAATTAACATTGCTGTAAAATCTTTGGTTGGTAATAGAAGGAAAAGGTAAGTGTTGAAAAAATTTATTCTTCCTTTCATAATTTCGGCTCTGGTATTAGTTGGGCCAACGGCAATCCAATCCTTGGCGCAATCACCATCTCCGAGTCCGACAGTCTCACCGGAAGCATCTCCTACGTTAGTTTCTCCGAGTCCGACAGTCTCGCCAGAAGCATCTCCGACGTTAGTCTCTCCGAGTCCGACAGTTTCGCCAGAAGCATCTCCTACATTAGTCTCTCCGAGTCCGACACCGGGAGCAGTTTCCCCCCCGGCACCAGAGTCACCTTTACCAGATGCCTCTCGTCAGGAAGCTACCACACCAGCCACAAATGAAGCATCGAAAATCGATACTGGGGATAGTGCCTGGATGTTAATTTCTTCAGCATTAGTGTTGTTGATGACACCAGGATTAGCCTTTTTCTATGGGGGGTTGGTGCGATCGCGCAACGTCCTCAACACCATGATGATGAGCTTGATCCTAATGGCAGTTGTTGGTGTCACCTGGATTTTGTGGGGTTACAGCCTCGCTTTTGCACCCAACGAACTGGCACCAGGAGCCAATCCTCCTTACATTATGAATCCCATTTTAGGCAGCTTGAAATGGGCATTTATGAATGGTGTTGCCTTCGATCAACCAGATCCCGTTGGCTACGCACCCACCATTCCCCATCAACTATTCATGGTTTACCAGATGATGTTCGCCATCATCACCCCAGCCCTAATTTCTGGGGCAATTGTGGAACGGGTAAGTTTTAAAGCTTACTTCTGGTTCATTCTCCTTTGGTCTACCTTTATTTATTCTCCCTTAGCTCACTGGGTTTGGGGCAAAGGTTGGATCGGTACTTTGGGAGCCTTAGACTTTGCCGGAGGAACCGTCGTACACATCAGTTCCGGTGTCTCTGCCGTAGTCGCTGCTTGGATTTTAGGCCCCAGGAAAACTTACCCCACCCAACCCGCAGCCCCTCACAACGTCCCTTATGTTCTACTGGGAATTGGTTTGCTGTGGTTTGGCTGGATGGGTTTCAACGGTGGTAGTGCTTTAGGTGCAGGCCCATTAGCAACTGTAGCTTTTGTAGCTACTACGGTAGCCACTGCTGCCGGGGGTCTAACTTGGACTATTGTGGAATGGGTATTAAGAGGCAAACCCACCGCGATTGGCATCGCTAGCGGTTTCCTCGCTGGATTAGTAGGTGTAACTCCCGCCGCAGGTTTCGTGACTCCCTTGGGGGCAATTTTAATAGGTTCGATCACTGCTTTCTGTTGTTTTTGGGCTGTTAGCTTGCGGGCGAAGTTACAATTCGACGATTCTTTAGATACTTACCCGATTCACGGCGTAGGCGGGACTATAGGCGCGATTCTCACGGGTTTCTTTGCGACTAAGGCAGTTAACAGCGCGGGAAGTGATGGGTTACTATATGGCAATCCCGGATTAGTCATTACCCAATTAGTTGGTGTGATAGCTACCTATATCTTTGCTGCTGTTGGGACACTAATTATCTTGAAGCTTTTGGGATTGGTGATGCCACTGCGGGTAAAACCATTGACAGAAGACCAAGGTTTAGATATCAACGAACATGGCGAAGAAGCTTATGGAGAAGAGTTTGCTTCCGGGTTGAGTCTGGGCGAGTAATTTATACCGTTTTGGATTTTAGATTTGTTCTATTCTGAACGAAACAGAAAAATCTAAAATCTAAAATCTAAAATTTAAAATCGAATGACCGATCGCACTCTCAAATCAGAACCAAAAACATTAACATCCAAACGGGTATTACATTCGCTCAAGAATTACCCGACTTGGGCTTTGCTGTCTCTCGCTGTTAATGCTTTACTGATACTGGTGGTTGGCTGGCTACTACGTGATAGTTGGTGGCCAGTTGATTATCAGATTAGTACTTCACCTGCAAGAGAAAGTCTGTTGTCAGAAGATTTTTCTGCCACTCCTGGATTAGGTAAAAGACACCAACTGTCATATCAAAAGTGGATGACTATTTTGCAGCAGGAAGCAGAAGTAGCAGCTAAAAAACAGCCAACACATTTAAATGTTTTGTTGGGTGATTCCTTGAGTTTATGGTTTCCGCCAGATTTGTTACCCACAGACCAAAATTGGTTGAATCAAGGAATTTCTGGGGAAGATTCTCTTGGTTTATGGCGGAGGTTGGGGTTGTTCGATCGCACTCAACCAGAAAGAATCTACATCATGATTGGGATTAATGATTTGATTCGGGGAGTAGACGATCGGACTTTGTTAAGAAATTACCGCAAGATTCTGCGACGATTGCGGCGAGTTCATCCCCAAACCCAAATTGTCGTCCAGTCGATTTTACCTCATGGTGGAGAAGAGGCAACTTGGGAAGGGCGCGATCGCTTAAAGGCTATTCCCATCAGTCGCATTCAACAGCTTAACCAACAAATAGCTGCGATCGCCCAAGAAGAAGAAGTAAAATTTTTAGATCTATATCCTTTATTTACAAATGCTCAAGGTCATCTTCGCGCCGATTTAACCACTGATGGATTACATCTTAACCGTCAAGGTTATCTAGTTTGGCGATCGGCTTTGCAAATGTACTCTCAGTTAGTTTTGGGAGAGCAGGGGAGCAGGGGAGCAGGAGAGCAGGGGAGCAGGGGAGCACAGGAGCACAGGAGCACAGGAGCACAGGAGCACAGGAGCACAGGAGCACAGGAGCACAGGAGCAGGGGAGAAAATTATTGAAAACTTATCCTATTCCCTTTCCCCTTTCTTCCCTTCTGCCTTCTGCCTTTCTTCCCTTCTGCCCTCTGCCTTCTGCCTTCTGCCTTCTTAAAATCACATGACAATTGTGCCAATTTCCCGGTAGTCTGAAAACATCTGCACTTGGACTTTTCAGACAAGGGACAAAAATGGATACAAAAGCTTTTAAACGTTCACTGCAACAATCAGAAAACTACCATCGTAAAGGATTCGGTCATCAAGAAGAAGTCGCTGGAGTTCTGAAATCCGAGTATGAAAGCAGTCTGATTCAGCAAATCCGCGAAAATAACTATACCCTGGAACGGGGAGATGTCACCATCCGACTAGCAGAGGCGTTTGGCTTTTGCTGGGGTGTGGAACGTGCGGTGGCAATGGCTTATGAAACTCGTCAGCATTTCCCCACAGAACGAATTTGGATTACTAATGAAATTATCCACAATCCTTCTGTGAATCACAGATTGCGGGAAATGCAAGTAGAATTTATTCCTGTAGAACAGGGTAACAAAGATTTTTCTGGCGTTGGTATGGGTGATGTGGTAATTTTACCCGCTTTCGGTGCCAGCGTCCAAGAAATGCAATTGCTTTCCGAAAAAAAATGCACAATTGTTGATACTACCTGTCCTTGGGTGTCGAAAGTTTGGAACACTGTCGAAAAGCACAAGAAAAAGAGCTACACCTCAATTATTCACGGCAAATATAACCACGAAGAGACGATCGCCACGAGTTCTTTTGCTGATAAATATTTGATTGTCTTGAATATGGCACAAGCCGAATATGTAGCGAATTATATTCTCAATGGTGGCAACCGTGAGGAATTTTTAGTTAAATTCAGCCGTGCTTGTTCTCAAGGTTTCGATCCGGATGTAGATTTAGTACATATCGGTATTGCCAACCAAACAACCATGCTCAAAAGTGAAACCGAGCAAATTGGTAAATTGTTTGAACATACGATGATGAAAAAGTATGGGCCCGATCGGTTAAACGAGCATTTCCAAAGCTTCAATACGATCTGCGATGCCACACAAGAACGCCAAGATGCCATGTTCCAATTAGTCGATGAAAAATTGGATTTAATGGTAGTAATTGGCGGGTATAATTCTTCCAACACTACGCATTTACAAGAAATAGCGATCGAGCGGAAAATTCCCTCTTATCATATCGATTGTGCTGAGAGAATCGGCCCTGGAAATCGCATCGAACATAAAATTTTACACGGCGATTTAGAAGTAGTAGAAAATTGGCTACCTGCTGGCAAAATTGTCGTAGGAATTACCTCTGGTGCTTCTACACCGGATAAAGTTGTAGAAGATGCGATCGAAAAAATCTTCCAGTTAAAAGCCGCTGTAGCAGTTTAAAAGTTTAATAATTTTGGCTCTCTTGTACTCATGGCGATCGGTAAAGCTAATTAATTCGGGAAACGCTTGAGCTACAATGAATCCCTTTACCCAGTACCCAATCCCCAATCCCAAAAACCAAGGTTTTCCACCACAAGTACGAGAGAGCCAATTTTATTTATCTGTGTTTATCTGCAAAGACATCCGTTAGATTCTCTGCATCTGAGTAAGATTCATTAGCAAAATAATAACAACTATGAGGTTCGTGATTAGGAATCACTCCATTCACCACCAAACCCAGCACATTCTGATTTGATTTTTCCAACAGCTCTTTAGCAAAAGTAGCACTAGCAGAATCTACTACACCAGGTCGCACTACAAACAAAAGACCATCTGCCTTTTTACCCAAAATCAGCGCCTCAGCAGCCACATTCAACGAAGGCGTATCGATAATCACCAAATCATATAGCGTTGTAAACTCATCAATTAACGAAGAAATTCTTTGAGAATCAAGTAAAGCCATAGGATTAGGTGGAATTACCCCACAAGTGAGCACATCCAAATTAGGCATCACTTCCCTAATTGCCATTCTTAGTTCTGCTTGTCCGACAATAGCATTACTCAAACCAACCTGATTAGTCAGATCCCAAATCCGATGCTGCACAGGATGGTGCATATCTGCATCCACCAGTAACACCTTACGTCCCACTTGTGCCACAGCTACCGCCAAATTTGCAGATACCGTAGACTTACCCTCTTGAGGAACCGAACTACTCACCACAATAGTATTTAGCTCTTTATCAGAACTCAGAAATCGCAAATTCGCTTGTAACATCCGGTAAGCAGCACTAATAGGAGTATGTAAATCGTTTGTCACTACAATCTTTGGAGTCGGTCGCTCTAAGTCTTTGTGATTAGGCTTATCTTTCCAAAAGAAATTACCCTGAGCAACTTTGTCCGGTTTTTTCAGCGCCGGAATTACTCCTAGCAAAGTCAACCCAAAACATTCTTTTGCTTCTTCAACCGTCTTCAAAGATTTATCTAAAGATTCTAAAACCAGCGCCGTAGCTATAGCCAGCAGGCTACCCAACAGAACACCTGAAACAATAAATAATTTCTTCCGAGAAGTGATAGGTTCTTCAGGAACTTCAGGCGCTTCAATAATGCGTGCATTACCTACATTTTGGTTTTCTGTAATGCGGATTTCCTGAAGCTTTTGAAATAGTAGCGCGTATGTAGATTGTGATACTTGTAATTTATTTTCTAGTTCTCGTTGTTCTTTTTCCAACCTGGGCAAAACGTTCATTCTTTGCTTATATGCCATTTGCACATTTGATAAAGCAACAATCTGATTAGCTAAACCCTGGCGTTTCGCTTCCACTTTGACAAATTCTTCAATGAGCCTTGGTTTTGAATCTCCAATTTGTAAATTTCCCTTATTTAATTTTGCCTCACCAACAACTGTTTCAATTCGAGCTTTTAGTAAAGCCTGCAACGTTTCTTTCTTATTTTTTAAATCGACTATTACAGGGTGTGTTGGCTGAAAGCGTATTGCTTCTATTGCCAACTGGCGTTCTGTCTGCTGATATTCTTTGAGTGCTTCCTGTACCGCAGAAGATTGGCTCAGAGAAGTTGCTGTTAACCCCTGCTTAGGATTCATCTGCAACTCTTTTTCAAAGGAAAGCTTTTGAGCATTTATATCGGCGTATTGAGATTTGGCTACAGCAATTTGCTCTTCCAATTTAGCAATTACTTCTACTGCTGACTTAGCTTCTTCCGGCAAAACTACTACTTTATTTTGTTCTTTAAATTTTCGCAAAGCTGCTTCTGCTTGCCGCAAAGCTGCTTCTGCTTGAGGTAATTGTTTTTCCAGAAAATCGCGAGCAGCCGCAGCTTCCATCCGGTTCACAGTTTGATTGTTTTCTATATATAGGTTAATTAATGTATTTACAACTGCTGCGGTTATTTGCGGATTTTGATCTTTATAAGAAACTGTTAGTACATCTGTTCCGCGAATATTAATTACGTTCAGGTTGGCTAAAAAATCATTAATTTTTAGTGCTTTTCCTTCTTTGCCTTTTAATTTTAGCTGATTAATGGTTTTTTGGAGCATTGGCACAGATCGGATTACTTCTACTTCTGTACTTAATGGATTACTTTGTTCTCCTACAGCAGTAACTTCTCCTATCTCTTTCCCTAAGCCTGTTAAAGAGGAAGTAGGACTGATCTTTTTAAATGAAAGTTTTCCTACTGCTTCATAAACTGGTTTTTCTCGGAACGTAATTAAGGTGCAAAGGACAACAACTAACATAAATACAAAGGATGCGGGTTGCCAACGCCGTTTGATAATTAGCCAGTAATGCTGCAATCCTGTAGAAGTTTCTGTAGATTCCATCTATGACTCCAGTTAGCTTTATACAGTGTATGAAAATTTTTTAACGAATAGATTTATAGTAACTCACCCAGCTAGAGTAGTTGTAATGTGTTTCAGTACTAGTAATGTAGCTTAAAATAATTTAAGGTTTGGTTTGAATTTCCTGGTAAAGTTTTTTGAAGCTTATTTTTCGGTTTTTCCAGCCCTATTATAGCTTTGGAGAATACGGTAAAATAGTTTTTATAAGTAACTTATTATACATATTTAACACAAATTTATAAAAAAAATATATATATCAACTGTAAAGCTCTAATTATGAAGAATCTGTAAAGCTCAGCCATTTACGTCTAGATCGATCGTTGATAAATTTTATTTATCTTATGTGTATTTTAATAGATGATCTGGTAAAGATTTGGGAAGAAATTGGTAAGGATTTGGTAAGGATTATAGCCTTTCAATTTATTATTATAATATAAAAAAAATAGTTTTGTAAAACTTACTATAAGTAAAAAAATGTAGCACAAGTATTTACAGTTTCATCAATAAAGATTAAAGTTTTAGTTAAAAAAGATACTGCATATTTGCGACTACTTAATCATTCTTTCTTACATCTGTTCACTGGATTGGTTCAAATATGCAAATTATGTTTTTATCGCGTACACTTTGAGTTAAAATTATTTCAATAATTTACAGTAGACAACAGTTATTTTTAAATGGGTCTGGACTTTGGCATAGCTATGCTAGCCTGATAAGTAATTTTAATTAAATAAAATGATTCAGGACATCAAAATGATTAAAGTTTCTATAAAGTTTATTACCAACCAGTTGTCTTTATAGCGAGCGGTACGCTATTTTGTAGTAGATAAAAAATTTTTTAGTGACTCATGGATTATTTCATGTTTCAACAAACGTCTCTCTATAAGCTGTTCAGCATTTAAATTCTTTAGCCTGAAACCTTTGGTGTAAGGAATTGAGGCTTCAAAAATCCCAATTTAAATGCGTGTCAGCTTATCCATTTCTCTTTAAGAATATGCTTAATACTTTCTGTACTGAGTGTTATCTCTAGCTACGATTTCAGGGAGGATAATTACGAAGTATTAAGTACACTTGATGGAGAATTGCTATGACAATTTAATATTTTCCTTGTGAGACTGATGACTTGCAATCAAAAGCTCATGATTCTTGTTGTCTCTGTGGTTGAAAAGTTTTATATATTTTGAGAAATTTCTAAAATTTTTTTCTTCCTCAGTTTTTTTCTAAATCTCTCAAGTATTCCAAAGGCAGAAGGTAGAGGGTAAGAAAGCTTTTATGTTCAGCTTTTTACCTATTTTGAACTGCTCAATAATCTCTGTTGCGCTGCACTAGCTTTTCCTTCGCAGGAAAAAAACAGATATAAAATTTTTATCAAAATTAAGAAATAGTTGGGGGTGACACATGACAAATAAATTAGCAGAATTAGTTCGGGGATTGAGAAATAGACACTTTTTACTAATAGATACAAGTGTGTTTCTAATTACCCCGTTGATTGCTTTAAAAATTCGTTTAGATGATGGAGTAGCGATCGCGCCATACCTAGAAGGACTCATAGCAGTAACGATACTATTTTCATTAGCAAAAATTGCGCTACTTTATAATATTGGTTTTTACAAACGTTACTGGCGCTATGCTGGACTTGATGAACTCGAACAAATAGGTTTCGCCATGATTATTACTGTTGTAGCAGAAATAATTATTTTGAAAATCTTTTATTTGCATAATCCCCTAGTTCACAGCGTACCTAAATCACTACCCTTGCTAGATGGAATACTCAGCTTTTTATTAGTTGGTAGCATTCGTTTTAGTGTGCCAGTTCTAGAAAGGATCAGCAAACAACATAAAAAATTCCATCGTCGCGATCGCGCCTTAATCGTTGGTGCTGGTAGTGCTGGCGTATCCTTAGTCAAGAACTTACAACAGAATCCTCAACTAGGACTTTATCCTGTTGCATTTATTGACGACAACCCGAAAAAACTGAACTTAAAGATTTGTGGCATCAATGTAGTTGGCGATCGTAGTCAAATTCCCCAAATCGTACACTCCCTGCATATTCACCGGGTAATTATTGCCATCCCTAGTGCTTCTGGCGATGTAATTCGCAAAATAGTTGATATTTGTCAGTCTAATAAAATTCTCACCAGTACCTTACCTGCAATTCATGAAATTATCTATTCTCGTGCCAACGCAGGCAATGTCAGAGAAGTACAAATAGAAGACTTATTACGCCGCGAACCTATCCAAACCGACATCGAAAAAGTTTCCCAACTTCTCCAAGGTAAAAAAGTTTTAATTACAGGCGCAGGCGGCTCAATAGGCAGCGAACTTTGTCGGCAAATCTTCAAATGTAAACCAGCTCAAATGATACTACTGGGACATGGAGAAAATTCTGTATTCACCATAGAACAAGAACTGCAAAGTATCATTAAATCCTTGAAAAATAAAGGCGAAGAACTAGAAAATTTACCCCAAATTACTGCTTTCATCGCTGACTTACGAATCCTACCAAGGATGAAGTATGTGTTTGAGAAATTTCGTCCAGAAGTGGTATTTCACGCTGCGGCTCACAAGCACGTTCCCATGATGGAATTAAACCCACCAGAAGCAATAACAAATAACGTGCGGGGAACCAAAAATCTGTTAGACCTAGTATTGCACTATGATGTGCAGAACTTTGTCATGATTTCCACAGACAAAGCCGTTAATCCCACCAATATTATGGGAGCTAGCAAGCGAATTGCGGAAATGTTAGTGCTGCGAACCGCTCAAAAGAGTGGCAAACCATTTGTAGTAGTTCGGTTTGGCAATGTTTTAGGTAGTCGAGGTAGCGTTGTTCCCACCTTCAAAAACCAAATCGCTAAAGGTGGGCCAATCACCATTACTCATCCAGAAATCTGCCGCTATTTCATGACAATTCCCGAAGCAGTACAACTAGTATTGCAAGCATCTGTACTCGGACGTGGCGGTGAAGTATTCATGCTCGACATGGGCAAACCAGTCAAAATTGTAGACTTAGCAAAAGATTTAATTCGCCTCTCAGGATTAGAGCTTGGCAAAGACATTGATATTACCTTTACAGGGTTGCGTCCCGGAGAAAAACTTTACGAAGAATTGTTTATTTGCGGTGAACAATATAACCGCACGCGACACGAAAAGATCCTGACAGCCGAAAATGCCAGCCGCATTGTTCCAGAATTAATCGATACTAAGATTGATTCACTCTGTAAAGCAGCAGAGCAAAATAATGCCAACTTGATTGTCTTTTTGCTAGAGCAATTAGTCCCGGAATATACTCCTGGATATTCGACCGTTAATTTACACGCTTTAGAAAATGACTTAAAGCGGGCGATTGAATGTGAAGAGTTTCAAATTCACTACCAACCAATTATGCGGTTGGAAACAGATCAACTGATTGGTTTTGAAGCTTTGTTGCGTTGGCAACACCCAGACTATGGCTTAGTTTCTCCCACAGATTTTATCTCTGTGGCTGAGGAAACTGGTTTAATTATTCCGATCGGTTGGTGGGTGATGCGGGAAGCTTGTCATCAGATGTATGTTTGGCAGCAACAATACTTCCTGGATGTACAATTATCTATGGGAGTGAATCTTTCGAGCAAACAGTTTTTCCAAACTAACTTAATTGAAAAAATTAGCGAAATTTTAGAAGAAACCAAACTTAATGCTTCTAATTTGAGGTTGGAAATTCCAGAAACAGTGATGGCTCAAAATCCTGAATTAGCTAGTAAAATATTCAGTAAACTCAAGCCTTTGGGAGTACAATTACAAATCGATAACTTTGAATTAAGCAATTCATCATTGAATTATCTTTACAATTTAACCAGCCTCAGTCATGGTCGAATTGATAGCTTAAAGATGGATTGTTGTGCGATTCAGGAATTTGATTCTACCCAAGTCAACTCAGAAACTCTTCAGGAGATAATTAGTTTTAGCCAAAAATTAGGTGTGAGTATTATCGCTACAGGTGTCGAAACAGTGAGTCAAATAGCTCAATTAAAGTCTCTCAGGTGTGTTTATGGTCAGGGCTACTTTTTCTCGAAACCTGTAGAAAGTAAAGCAGTGAAGACATTAATTGAAGCCAAGGCAATTCCAAATCGATAAAGATATTTATCAAGTAACTGGTGATTCCTGACTGATGAAAAGGAAAGGATTGCCCATTAAATCGAGCTATTGCAATCAGTAACCAATGGAACAGATCAAACCACTAACATTACGCCGAAATTTTTCTTGGACATTCGCTGGCAATGCTGTTTATGCGGCTTGTCAATGGGGAATGTTGGTCGTGCTGGCTAAACTTGGCTCTCCTGAAATGGTCGGTCAGTTTACCTTGGGTCTAGCGGTGACAGCACCTGCGATCATGTTGACCAATCTCTCATTACGCAATGTGCAGGCGACGGATGCTAAACATAAGTATCAGTTTAGCGATTACTTGGGTTTGAGATCGATCGCCACGACGTTGGGACTGTTGATAATTTCGGCAATTACGATCGCATCTGGATATCGTTGGCAGACTTCACTGGTGATTCTCACTATCGGTTTGGCTAAGGGATTTGAGTCGATTAGCGATGTATTTTACGGACTCATCCAACAACATGAACGGATGGATCGCATCGCTATTTCGATGATGATTAAAGGCCCTTTATCACTTTTACTATTAGCTATTGGGGTCTACTTTACCAGGAGTGTGCTGTGGGGAAGTGTCGGATTAGCGATCGCTTGGGCGATCGTCTTATTTAGTTATGACATTCGTAGTGGTGCTTTGCTGCTGAAAACTAGCCCTTGGGGAACAAGTCAGCACAAAAGCACTACTTCCCAAAATCCGTTACGCCCGCGTTGGAACCTAAAAACCTTGGGTCAACTCACTTGGTTGAGCTTGCCTTTGGGTTTGGTGATGATGTTGATTTCCTTGAATAGCAATATCCCGCGATACTTTATCGAATCTTATTTAGGGGAAAGGGAACTGGGGATTTTTGCTGCCTTAGCCTACCTAATGGTAGCCGGGAATATGGTGATCCTGGCTTTAGGACAGTCAGCCAGTCCGCGATTAGCGAAATACTACGCGATGGGAAATAGTCAAGCTTTCCGCACGCTGCTAATCAAGTTAGTGGGGATGGGTGGAGCGATCGGTGTAGTGGCTGTTTTGATAGCACAGGTTGCAGGTCGGGAACTATTGACTATTATCTATCGACCTGAGTATGCCCAGCATAGTGATTTGTTTGTTCAAGTGATGGTGGCGGCTGGGATCGGTTATATAGCTTCTTTCCTGGGTTACGGAATCACCGCTGCTCGGTATTTCGTGATTCAAATTCCTTTGTTTATTGCGGTGACAGGTACTTGTGCGATCGCAAGTCTGTGGTTCATTCCTTCTCTGGGATTACCTGGAGCAGCACTAGCACTGATTTTGGCAGCTATTGTCCAAACTGTTTTTACTTTGGGGGTGGTCGTTTATGCCCTACATAAAATTCCCAAATCTGAGGAGATGGAAATTTAATTGGTTGCTTTTGGCAATAGCTTGTTTAGCAACCATCCTTTTTGTATATCAGGACACGCTATCTATGAACAGTATCATATCGTCGGGTGAAAGCTTAGTTGAACTCTATCCCAAGTCAGCTTTATCAACAGAAAGCCGTGCTTATTCAGTCACCGTCAATGGTCAACCTGTATCAGTACAAAAATATAATTCGTTGAGTTATATTCAATTTGCTTTTGCTGGGAAAGTTGATATTGAAATTACGGCTGATGAAGCGAGCGAAAAATACACCCTTAGTCCTACAAGCTACGAAATCCCCACCAATCGGAACGGGAATAAAATTTCTTTTTCCCTAACTGATCCCAGAAAGTTAATTCTTCATCAAGTCAATTCATTGGATGAAAAGTTATTTATTTTTGCGGAACCGTTAGAAGAAAAACCTCCCAGCATTGACGAAGTTAATGTTACCAACATTTTAAATTACAACGTTGATAATACTGGTAAACAAGAGGCAACGGAACTAATTCAAAAAGCCATTGATGAAGCTTCAGCCCAAAACGGTGTGCTTTATTTCCCTGCTGGAGTATACAAAATTAGGCAACTCAACCTGAAGAGTAATCTCACTTTATATTTGGCTCCAGGAGCAGTTTTGGATGCCACCAAAGAAATAAATCCTTCTTATGGAAAGGGTTTAATCCAAATTGAAAACGCTGATAATGTAAAAATTATCGGGCGTGGAGTCATTAATGGTAATGGGACTTATTGGCGATCGAGAGGGGGATGGTACAGTTTAATCTTGTTGAAGAATGCGAAAAATGTTCTCATTCAGGATACTCTTCTCCAAGATCCAGCAGTTGCCAATGTTTGGATATCTTATTCAGAAAATGTTGATATTTACAATGTCAAGATTTTAGCCGATCCGCAGCCGGAATTTCTCAATACAGATGGCTTTGATTTTTGGTCTTCCAGAAACATTACGATCGATAACGTGCTTTACAAAGGAACGGATGATGCTACTGCTCACGGTGGAGACTTGAAGGGTGCGATTCAAAATAATGAAAATATTAATGTAAAAAATTCTGTATTTTATGGTGGTAATGGATTCAAATTAGCCTCAACAAAAAAACCAAATTTTATCCGAAATATCACCTACGAAAATATCGATGTTGTGTTTGCCAATGAACTCTCAGGATTTTGGCCGATCGCTGGAGGCTATTTTGAAGATATTTATTTTAAAAATATTCGGGTTGAAGATATTCTTGATATTCCGCAAAATGATAAATCAGCCCGTCTATTTAACTGGCAAATTCGGGTAGGTTCGTGGCGGTCTGATTCAACACCAAATCAATTTGGCTATATCAGAAACGTCTATATTCAAAACCTGAAAGTAGACGATCGCGGTGGTAGTAAGTCAGTTTTTCAAGGCTACGATGCCGATCGCAACATCAACAATATCAATTTTGATAACCTTTCGATTGAAGGAAAGCCGATCGCAAATTCCCAGGATGCCCCCTTTGATTTTTTACCTAGCGAGAAAGATGGAAAACAATATGTCAACTTAAATTTCACTCAAAGCGATCCGATAATTGTCAACATAGTAGCGCCAGATATGTATGCCTCTGAATCAGGGGATCTAGGAGAGTTTCGCATTACTCGCACGGGCAATTTAAGTCAAGCATTAACGGTGAATTACAGCATCCGGGGAACAGCCGAAAATGGGGTAGATTACCAAACTATTCCTAACTCGGTGACAATTCCTGTTGGCGCGAGTACGGGCGCGATCGCAATTCAACCCAAACTCGACAGTCAATTAGAGGGACTCGAAACCGTTTTTCTTTCTTTGCAAAACCTGCCAAACAGCACTCAGTATATGCTAGGCCCAAAATTCCAAGCTGTAGTGAATATCCGTGATTGAAGAGGTGAGAGGAACTGAAAAAGATGTATGACACAGACTCGACAGCTAAATCAAAACTGCATCTACAAAGCACTTTAGGCGATCGACCAATTCGGATCTTGCACGTTGTCGGTCAAATGGTGCGGGGTGGAATAGAAACTTGGTTGATGCACGTTTTGCGACATATCGATCGCGATCGTTTCTTGATGGATTTCCTGGTTCTGACAACTCAACCGGGCGATTACGATGAAGAGATTCGCGCCTTGGGTAGTCGAATTATCCCCTGTCCGCTGGATCGCTGGAATCCTTGGAGTTTTGCTGCCAACTTCAAGCGCATCTTGCGCGAGTATGGCCCATACGACATCGTTCACAGCCACCCCCATCTCTTCAGCGGCTATGTTCTGCGCTTGGCAAAACAAGCTGGCGTACCCGTCCGCATTGCCCACAGCCATAATGATAGCTCTCTCCTGCAAGCTCAAGCCGGATTATATCGGCGCTTATATTCCACTGTGATGAAACATTGGATCGATCGCTATGCCACCCTTGGTTTAGGGTGTGCTCGCCCAGCAGTTGCAGCTTTGTTCGGTGCTAACTGGGAAAGCGATCCTCGTTGGCAAGTACTTTACTACGGTATTGACTTAAAAGGTTTTCGAGATGCGATCGATCCGGTTAAAGTTCGCGCCGAGTTGAATATTCCAGTAGATGCCATTGTCATCGGTCACGTCGGCAGATTTGCCAAACAAAAGAATCACCTGTTTCTCTTAAAAATTGCCGCAGAAGTCGCCAAACGAGAACCAAAAACATACCTGTTACTCATAGGTGACGGCGTGCTGCGTCCGAGAATAGAACAGGAAGTTGCACAGTTAGGTTTAACTGACCGCGTAATCTTTGCGGGTGTCAGGTCTGATATATCTCGCTTGATGCGAGGTGCAATGGATATTTTCCTGTTTCCCTCTTTCTACGAAGGGTTGCCCCTAGTCTCGCTCGAAGCACAGGCGGCAGGGCTACCCTGTATATTTTCAGATGTAATTACCGAAGAAGTAGATGCGGTCAAGCCGCTGGTGCAGCGGCTATCCCTTTCCCAACCTGCTTCTGTTTGGGCGGATGCAGTGTTAGCTAGATTTCACGATCCGTCAGTCATCAAGCAATCAGAAGCTATGAGTGTTATTGAGCAGAGTTCCTTGAACATCGAAAAAGGAATTGAAGCTTTGGTGAAACTTTATAGCTTGAACGCCAGCAAGTCTTACCAGGTGTGCTACCCAAATTCACAGATAAATCAATCTGGAGAAATTTATGAGTAACTGGAAAGCCACCAAAATTGAACTCAATACTAGAATTAAAAGTTTGGCAGGATTGCCAAATCGTTCCCTGGTGCGAAATGCTTGGCAGATGTCTACTGATGAATTCTGGAATTACCAAGCAACTGCTTTTAAATCCGTTTACGAATTCGCCAGAAATCGAGTTCCTTTTTACCAAAAGAATCTCAATGATTATCCCGTCCTTTCTTCTAGAGATGACAATGTTTTAGAAATTCTTTCTCAGTTTCCGGTTCTTTTTAAACAAACGCTGCGAGCCAACAATTCTAATTTTTTACCTTCTCCATTGTTACCGTTAACAATGTTTCACACGACTAGCGGTACGAGTGGAACTCCGCTGCGCTTGTCGGAAACTCTTGGGGAAAAAGGATTTTTTCAAGCAATTAATGAAGAATTTTTTCTTCGCATTTGCGGAACTCGCTATCCGCGATCGCTTTATCTTACCGGATTTATGACACCTTCACCTAACAGTGAAGAATTATACTGGCGCGATATTTTATTTGGCAATGTTGCTTTGTCTATTTACTCATTAAATTCTCGCAATCGCGCTCGCATCATTGAGTTAATTAACAACCTGAAACCACAACTAATTTGGGGCTACGCTTCAGCCGTTCACCAATTAGCGATTCTGTTAGGCGATCGCACTTTTCTATCAAAAGATCGATGCGTTGCTGTTGTCACTTCCGAAACCCTGCAACCTGATTGGCGTGCTAATATTGAAAACTCAATTTGCCGGAAAGTCTTTAACTATTACTCTTCACAAGAATACTGTCATTTAGCTGTGGAATGTCTAGAAGGACAAATGCACATCAATCCACTAGTGGGTATTGTCGAAATCCTAGACAAATACGATCGACCCGTGAAAGAAGGCAAGTTAGGAAGAGTTGTCGTCACTGGACTGCTGCGAAAAAGTATGCCTTTGATTCGTTACGAACTAGGAGATGCTGCCATATCAACAAGTTATGTCTCAAACTGTTCTTGTGGTTTGAAATGGCCGATTATTGCTCAAGTTGAGGGAAGGTTAGAGAACCTGGTAAAAACTAGGGATGGGCGCAGGATTGGAATGCTGGGTTACAGCGTTCTTAAAGACCTTCCTGGTGTTAAAGAAAGTCAGATTGTCCAGGTAGATTACGAAAAATTTATCTGTAATATTGTCAAATTTGAAGCAGATTCAGTAGAAAACGAGTATTTAGAACATTTAATTTATGAGCAGTTAATTAAGCGTTTGCAGACAAACGTACAGATTGAATTTAGGTATCTTTCCTCGATTTCTCGCAGAGGTTCGAGAGCTAAGTTTAGTGCTGTTGTGGTTGATTTTGAACAGCGAGATATTCAAAATTATAGCGAGGCTGTTGTATGAATCAGAATAGTTTACCCATCAAAACTGAATATAAGGATAGTGCGATCGTTTCTTTTTTCCTCAGCCTCCTGATTGTTTTAGTTTTTATCCAAACTTCAGATCAGTTTTTACACTGGTTTTTGTTCCCCGTCACATTATGCGGAATTCTCATAGGAATTGATGCGGTTGATTGGTTTCGCGGTCGCTTAGGTATTTTCGATCCCGTTGGGATTATCGGCTTATTAGGTTTTCATTTCTTCTTCTTAGCACCCCTGTTTCATGTCAGTTGGGATTTTTGGATGGGAGGAGATGCTACACCGCCTCCCGACTGGCGACCTTGGATTGGCTGGATGGCGATTCTGAATTTTTTAGGTCTTTGGATATATCGGCTTTCTAGAAATATTGTCTTTCAGCCAAAGGAAAATCCGGCAAAGCAAACAGTTTGGCAACTCAACCGACGGCGTTTTATCCCGATTCTTTGCTTTGGTTTGATGCTTTCTGCTGTCTTACAACTATTGGTTTACCAAAAGTTTGGTGGAATAACTAACTATATTGAAGCTGCTACAAGAGCGGCTAGAAGAGAAGGAGAAGGTGAATTTGCCGGATCTGGTATCATCTTTTTGTTTTCAGAGAGTTTTCCAATATTAGCAATGATGGGTTTTGCTGCTTATGCCCAAAAAAATCAAAAAATGCGAAGTTGGACTGTATTAGTAATAGTTTTGCTGGTTTTTATAGTTCTACAAATGCTTTTTGGCGGTCTGCGCGGTAGCCGGAGCAACACAATTTGGGCTTTGTTTTGGGCTGTGGGGATTATTAATTTTTGGATTCGCTCAATTACTAAGAAACAAATAGCGATCGGTCTAGTATTTATGGTCTTTTTCATGTACCTTTATGGCTTTTTTAAGACTGGTGGTTTGGAAGGGGTGAGTACAGCTTTAGAAGGACAGGAAGCGCGTGCTACTCTGGAAAAAAAATCGGGCCGATCGTGGCAAGGATTAGTTCTCCAAGACTTGGGTAGGAGCGACGTTCAGGCATTTTTGCTTTACAGATTAATGCAACCTACTAGCGACTACAAATATGCCTGGGGTCACACCTATTATTCAGCACTTTCTATGCTGGTTCCTAGCGTTTTTTGGCCTAATAAACCACCCGACAAGATTAAAGAAGGGACAGAGGCACAATATGGCATGGGAACTTATCATCCTCAACTTTGGGCATCTTCAAAAGTTTATGGTTTAGCTGGTGAAACTATGCTCAACTTTGGGCCAATGGTAATTCCGTTTGCTTTTATTTTTCTTGGCGTTGTTGTTGGGAATGTTCGCCGTCTCCTCTTCACTTTGTCACCTGCTGATAACCGATTAATTTTGTTGCCGTTTTTAGTAAATTACTGTTTTGTAATTTTGGTTGGCGATTTGGATAATCAGATATATTTCTTGATGAAAAATGGAGGTTTTCCTTTTATAGTAATGTTACTAAGTACAGACAAAATAATTGTTAGTAAATCGCAAAAAGAGAACTATTTATCTACTGATTCTGCCAAAACAATGAAGCTTAAAGGAAAGTAAAAATGCTAAGAACTGAGACAGCTAAAATGAACAAAAGTCTCCAAAAAAGTGAAACAAAGATGGATGTAATTGTTGTGCTTGAGCATCACTTTTTGCAGACTCCCGATCGCGCAGTCTGGACGCAGACAATGTTTCCCTATTCCTTTTGGTTGCGTTACCTGGACGTTTTCGATCGGGTAAAAGTTGTGGCGCGGATGAGCAAAATCAGGGAGATTCCTCCTCACTGGAAACGGGCTGACGGTGCGGGGGTAACATTTGCACTAGTACCAGACTACACCGGGCCGCTTCAGTATCTTTTCCGGTCGATGCAGGTAAAACAGGTAGTCAGAAATGCTTTAAATCGAACTGATGCGGTGATTTTGCGCGTTGGTTCCCAATTGGCTAACGATCTCGAACCTGTGCTGCGTCAAACTCAGCATCCCTACGGTGTGGAAGTTGTAGCCGATCCCTACGATGTTTTTGCACCTGGTTCTGTTAAACATCCTTTGAGAACTTTCTTCCGCTGGATGTTCACCCGTCGATTGCAACAGCAGTGCGATCGAGCTTGTGCTGCTGCTTACGTTACCGAAAGAGCCTTGCAACAGCGTTATCCCCCAGCAAATGATGCTTTTTCGACACACTATTCCAGCGTGGAGTTAGCGGATCTAGCTTTCGTACCTCTTCCTCGTTCACTTAAGCAAGTAATGCGCCCTTTAACTCTAATTACCGTAGGTACGCTGGATCAACTTTATAAGGCTCCAGATGTGCTGATTGATGCTGTTGCTGTCTGCGTACAAGCGGGATTAGACCTTCAATTAGTGCTGGTGGGAGATGGCAAGCACCGGGGGGAACTGGAAGCACAAGTTGCAAAGCTGAATTTGAGCGATCGGGTTTTTTTCCTGGGCAACTTGCCTGCGGGGGAAGCCGTGCGAACTCAGTTAGATTGGGCAGATCTGTTTGTCTTGCCATCCCATCAAGAAGGCTTGCCGCGAGCGATGATTGAGGCGATGGCGCGGGCGCTTCCTTGCATTGGCTCAACTGTAGGAGGTATTCCCGAATTATTACCGCCCGAAGATCTGGTGCCACCTGGTAATGTGGCGGCTCTTGCGAAAAAAATTCGTGAGGTAGCGACTCACCCAGAACGCATGGCTCGGATGTCGGCGCGGAATTTATCAAAGGCAAAAGATTATCGAGAGGAGGTGTTGCGCGATCGCAGAATTGCATTTTACCGCTATGTCCGCGATACAACCCAGGCTTGGCTCAAACAAAAATACTAGGAATTTTCATGAGTTTTGCGGGAGATCTGAATGAAAAAATTGTTAATTGTTACTGCTGTTCCCAATGCCCTCCGTGCTTTCTTGCTTCCTTTTGCCGATCGTTTTCGCGCTCAGGGATGGCGAGTAGATGCAATGGCTCACGGTGTTTCAGCTTGTACTGAATGTGCAAAAGTTTTCGATCGCGTTTGGGATGTGAAATTTTCCCGCAGCCCTTATCATCCCCGAAATCTCTTAGTTGCTCCGTCAAAAATCCGCGAAATCGTAGTCCGGGAAGGCTATGATATCGTTCATGTTCATATAGCAGTTGCAGGTTTTGTCACTCGGTACGCCCTGAAAGATTTGAAAAAATGCCAAAAGCCAAAAATTATCTACACGGCTCACGGCTTTAACTTCTACAATGGGGAAAATCCCCTGAAAAACGCGATCTTTTTAACTCTGGAAAAGTTAGCGGGGCGATGGACTGATTACATAGTGACGATAAATCGCGAGGATGAAGCCGCCGCCAAGCGATACGGTCTTCTTCCTGCCAAAAAAGTCCGCTATATGCCAGGAATTGGCGTAGATCTTCAACAATACAACCTGAATGCTATTTCTGATGCTGTCGTAGTGCAGACACTAAAAGAACTGGGACTGGCACCGGAAACGCCTCTATTTTTATCAATTGCGGAGTTCATTCCCCGGAAGCGCCATCGCGATGTTTTACGAGCATTTGCGAAGATCGATCGACCTAAAGTTCATCTAGCTTTTGCTGGCTGTGGCCCACTGATGCCGGAAATACAGCAGTTAGCCGCTGCGTTGGGTGTGGCAAATAGAGTGCATTTTTTGGGTTTCCGGCGGGATATTCCGACTTTGATTAAGGCTTCGGTAGCAACGGTACTGGCTTCGGAACAGGAGGGGCTACCCAGGAGTGTGATGGAGTCTTTGTGCTTGGAAGTTCCAGTTATTGGTACTGAAATTCGGGGTATCCAGGATTTGCTGGAAGGAGATTGCGGTTTACTCGTGGAGTTGGGCAATGTGGAGGAACTTTCTCAGGCTATGACTTGGATTTTAGACCACCCCATAGCCGCAAAAGCAATGGGCAAACGGGGACGGGAACTCATGGCTAACTATGACTTGCAGCAGATTCTCAATTTGCACGAAGCGTTGTATGCAGAGGCGTTAGAACAGGTCAAGCAAATGGTTTCTGTTTAAAAGTAGGAATTTATCAATTTTTTGATTTTTGGTAAGGCAGGTGAAAACAATGGATGTTATATTTGAGCTTTAACAAATAGCGGTGGCGACAGGAAGAGTTTTTTGCGCCCCAACCCATGCGCTAAAAGTAGAAGAAGATCTTTCAGAAGTGTGTGACAGAAAATAGTCCCTGTGGAACGTACTAATGTTCCACATAGGGTAATCAGAACAGGAGCACCTATCGAACCTCTCGTCAATCAAGAATTGACTTACAAAAGTTCGGGTATTCAAAGATGAAAATCTTACATATTTGTGCCCTTAGCGTCACTGCTGAAGGACTTTTAAAACCTCAAATAGACTACTTCTTATCTAGGAATGTATTGGTTGAAATAGCCTGTTCTCCTGGGGTAGAAGCGGAACGTCTGCAACAACAAGGTTACGTCATTCATCCGATTCAAATCGATCGTAGAATTTCACTATTACCTAATTTCAAAAGTATTTACAATATGGTAAAATTGATGGTGGAAAAACAATACGATCTCGTTCATGTTCATACTCCAATAGCTGCGGTTTTAGGTCGGGTCGCTGCTAAATTAGCTGGGGTAAAACGGATTGTTTATACCGCTCATGGTTTTCCATTTTATGAACAATCTCCACCCCTAGAATATGCCGTTTACTTTAATATTGAAAAATTTGCGGCTTTATTCACTGACCTAATCCTGACCCAAAATTATGAAGATGTTGCTACCGCAAAACAAAAGGGTCTTTGTTCACGGGAAAAAATTGCTTACTTGGGAAATGGGATAGATATCGATAGATTCAAATGCGATCGTCTCTCTCCCAGCCATCAAAAACAATTACGGGACTCTTTAAATATTCCAGCGACTGCCAATTTGATCGTCGGTACTGTTGGACGTTTAACTCGCAAAAAAGGGAGTGCCTACTTAATTGAAGCAGCTGCCTCATTACTGCCGCAGTTTCCCCATTTGCATATTTTGATTATTGGCCCCCAACTAAGCACCGATCCAGAACCTTTTCAAACCGAGTTAATTGCTAAAATTCGCACCTTGGGTCTTGAAGATCGCGTTACTTTGACAGGTAAACGTCAAGATATACCGGAATTGTTGGGACTTTTAGATATTTTTGTATTGCCAACTTTCCATAATGAAGGACTTCCTCGCTCAATTCTCGAAGCGATGGCAATGAATTTACCTGTTATTGCTACGGATATTCGCGGCTGCCGAGAAGCGGTTATCCACGAAAAGACAGGTCTGATTGTTCCTTCTCAAAATAGCGAAAAGTTAGCCGAAGCTTTAGCAAAATTATTGTCAGATCCCAAGTTGAGAAAAGCTTATGGATTAGCAGGAAGGCAACGAGTTGAAGCTGAATATGACGAGCGATTTGTCTTCCAAAGACTTGAAGAATTATACCAAGAATTAGGTATTGAGTTTCTGCGCTATTCTCCAGCAGCAAATCCTGTCTAGTTTTTTATCTTTTACATTGATTGAATTAGTTATTACCCAGAGGAGTTGCAAATGATGACGGAAGTTTGGACAGCCCAAAAGTGGCAAGATTTAGAAACAGCTTATCTAAACAAACGGCAAGGAATTCGAGTTAATCTGGTATTGAAACGTTTATTAGATTTGGCGATCGCCAGTCTTGGCATCCTCATCTTACTTCCAGTTTTAGCTTTAATTGCCTTAGCAGTCCGCTTAAGTTCCCCAGGCCCAATTTTATTTCGCCAACAACGACTGGGGAAGCTAACAAAACCTTTTGAAATTTATAAATTTCGGACAATGATTGATGGTGCGATCCATCAAGGTGCGGGGATTAATACTTTTAAAGGCGATCCTCGTGTCACTGCGATCGGTCGATTCTTACGCGAATATCATCTTGATGAATTACCACAACTCTTCAATGTTTTACGGGGTGAAATGAGTTTAGTTGGGCCTCGACCGCTGTTAATTCAGTGTTTACCAACTTACACCGATGAGCAAAAACAACGCTTTTTAGTTTACCCAGGTGTTACAGCTTGGGAGGCAGTACAAGGAGGTCTTTTTAACACATTAGAAAAACGGTTAACTCTGGATGTTTGGTATGTCAATAATTGGAATGTTTGGTTAGACTTAGTTATCCTTTTTCGGACAATTCCCGTGGTTTTTACTAAAGAAGGTGCATATCCTAAAGATGATGTTTCTGTCAAATTAAATAGGTAATAAAAAGCAGTTTAACTAATCATCTACTGCAAGTTTCATTAAATTAATGGAGGATTGCTATATGACGATCGCAGTAATTCACCAACCTCAATACTTACCCTATTTGGGTTTCTTCCATAAACTGAACCAAGGCGACATTTTTGTAGTCATGGATAGCGTGCAATTTATGCGACGCGGTATTCAACATCGCAACAAAATTAAAACCCAAAAAGGTGAGCAATGGTTAACAGTTCCCGTATTCCATCAATCTTCCAGAGAAGAAGAGTATATCAAAGAAGTGCAAATTGACTCGGAACTTCCTTGGGCGCGGAAGCATTGGAATACGCTGCTCACCAACTACTCCCCTGCTCCTTATTTTGATAAATATGCCTGGGAACTTCAACAATTACTGGAAAAAGAATGGCATTATCTCTGCGAACTTGACATGGTTTTAATTGAATGGATTATGGAGGTTTTAGGCATTAAAAAGCAGATTGTTTATTTGTCGGACTTGGCAATAGACGGAACTAAAAGTGAACTTCTCATCGACGTTTGTAAAGCAGTAGATGCTGATACTTATTTATCCGGTTCTGGCGGTAAAAGATATATGGATTTATCACTTTTTGAATCTGCTGGAATCAATGTAATCTGGCAAGAATTTAACTTTCAATCTTATAATCAACTCTTTCCAGAGTTGGGCTTTTTACCTAACCTATCGATTATCGATACTTTATTCTGTTGTGGTCTAGAAACGAGGAAATTTTTAGGAGCTAATTAAGTGAGTCAATTGATGAAAAATAAAATCCTAATAATAGCACCTCATGCTGATGATGAAGTTCTTGGTGTTGGCGGTTCAATGGCTCGGTTTGCTGCTGAGGGTGCTGAAGTTTATGTAATCATCGCCACTCAAGGTTATCCACCTGATTACTCAGAAGAAGTATCTAAAATTGTTCGCGAACAAGCTTTAGTTGCTAATCGATTACTTGGTGTAAAACAAACCCAATTTCTGCCTCTACCAGCAGCGAATTTAGATAGTGTTCCCTACCGAGAGATTAATAATCAATTGGTCGAAGCTATTCACAACATCCAACCACAGGTTCTTTATATTCCTTTCAATGGCGATCTTCATGTAGACCATCAAAAAATTTTCTTATCAGCTTTGGTAGCAGCACGACCCAATCGTATTAATACACCAAACAGAATTTATGCTTACGAAACACTTTCAGAAACGAACTGGAATGCTCCTTATTTAACGCCTAATTTTGTTCCGAATGTTTTTATAGATATTTCCGGTTATTTGGAAATGAAAATTGAGGCAATGGAAATATATGCTTCTCAACTCAAACCTTTTCCTCACGAGCGATCGCAAGAAACTTTAAAAGCTTTGGCGACGTTACGAGGAAGTACGGTAGGACGTTTTGCAGCAGAGGCGTTTGTTCTGGTGCGAGAAATTATTTAAAAGGAGCGAAACGATCATGTTGTCAGAATTTATTTTGCCTTGCGATCCAAAATGGAAACGTTTTTTATCACTGACTTTTCACGATTTTTACCATCTGCCAGAGTATGTTTCTTTATCAGCAAAATATGAACAAAGTCAACCTATTGCTTTCTATGGAGAGACAGATGAAGCGGCGTTTTTGGTTCCTCTTTTAACTCGAAAGATTCCAGAAAACCTGAAAGCACCTGATAACTGGTACGATGCGACTACCCCTTATGGCTATCCAACACCTCTCTTAATTCCTCCTGATGATACATCGAATTTAGAGATGTTTCTCAAGTCTTTTCGAGAGATGGGAGCGGCATCTGGAATGATTAGTGCGTTCTTCCGTTTGCATCCTTTACTGCCGCAAAATTTAGATGTGTTAGCTAAATTTGGAACAGTTGTCAAACATGGTCAAACTGTATATATTGATCTGTCTTCATCTGTTGAAGAAATGTGGTCGCAAACCACAAAAAATCACAGGAAAGATATTAATAAGCTGACCAGATTGGGTTTTCAAGCTTTGATTGATGATTGGAGCTTTTTTGATAAATTTATTGCCCTGTACCGGGCAACTATGCAGCGTGTATCGGCTAGTGAGTTTTACTTTTTTGATGAGAGTTACTTTGTTGAGTTGCGTTCTATTCTTGGCGATCGCTTGCACCTTTGCACCATCTTATCCCCTGAAGGAGAAGTCGCTTCCAGTTTATTGTTTATCTCAATTAATGGCATTGTACAAACCTATCTTTCAGGAACATTTCAAAAATATCTTTATCTAGCACCTTCTAAGTTAGAAATTGATGTGATACGGCGCTGGGCTAAAGAAAATGGAAATCGCTTGCTTCATTTAGGTGGAGGTGTAGGTTCCCGTGATGATTCTTTGTTTAAATTCAAATCTGGATTCTCTGATTTAAGGTCTAATTTTTATACATATCGAATGATTATCAACCCAGAAAAATATACAAAGCTTATTCAAGCTTGGGAGGAAAAATATGGATATAGCAATGATTTTGACAATGATTTTTTCCCGCTTTATCGATCGCAAAATCACCAGTTAATTAAAAAGTAAATCGACTACTCGTTAAACTGGAAAAATTTTCTAATTAGATAACTAACAACCAAAATAATGGAGACACAAACTATGAACTCTAATTCTTCTTTACTTAACACCTTTAGTTTATTGCTACCTAAATTTTTACGAGAAGATTACTCACCCTACAAATGCAATGTCTCCGCGAACCGAGAAAATTATAATTTCCGGGCGCGACTGATACATTGGCAAAATATGATTAAGACTTGGGTTAACACAGGCAAAAATCCCTTTATCAAACCTGTAGAATGTAATAATTGTCTGTTTGATACCAGGATACCAAACATCTACATTTGCTCTGATGGTCTTTGTAATATGTGTATGACTTACAAAAAGAATTTCAAGTTAGAAATTCTCCAGAGCGAATTGGAAACATTTATCAATACCCCGCGAGAGAAAGGAGCTAATCTAGATGCAGTAGTAGCATTTTCTGGAGGGAAAGACAGTGCTGCGGCTCTTTATTGGGCGAAAAAGAAGTTGAATTTAGAGGTGGTTGCTGTCTTAGTACAAAACGGGTTTATTCCAGAACAAGTTATCAATAATGGTATAATTTTATGCGACAAGTTAGGCGTGGAACTCGTTGTTTTAAACATAGAGCTCGCGCCTTTTGTAAAAGAGATGATGGATAAAAATTTTACTAATGGCTATCCTTGCTATAAATGCGGGGAAATGTTCCACAAAGAAATTCAAAAATACTGTGGAGACAAGGGTATTAATCGGGTGATTTTAGGCCGTAACTGGTGGCGTTGGATTGAACCAGAAGTTCGTTCTGTGCGGTGGGTAAAAGATGAAGCATCAGGACTAAATATGCAGTTCTTTTCTCTACCATTTGCTTTGCAATTAACAGAAAAAGACGTTTACAAAATGCTGGATGATATCGGTTGGAAAACTGTGAAAATACATGGAAACAGCACAAATTGTGTTATTCCTGGTTTAATAGAATATCCCATATACCAAAGATTGGGTTATCATCCAGAGTTAAATTTGCTCTCTAGGGAAGTGATTGCAGGTTTTCTTGATAAAGAGGAAGCAAAGGAACAACTTGCAGATATCAAAGATAATACAGAAATTCTGCGAAAAATGGTTAATAAAAAGCTTCAAGAAAGTCAAATTAATCAAGACGAAAAAGGGTAAGTAAAACTCTCAGCAATCATAGAGCTAATGCTGTTTTTGTTTGAGATTTATTGATTACAAAACTGCCAGATATTTGCTTTTTCCATTTAACAAATCCTTGAGAAAAAATAAGTGAGAGGTGTTGATATGATCGCGCTAAAAAAAGCTTTCTGCAATAAAGAAGTTTACCAAACTAAAGAATTTTCACGTTGGGCTTATGGAAATGGTTTGTCATCTGAAGAACAATATTTGATTGCCAACTATTTAGATCGGAGCAAAAAAACTGTTGAAGCTGGCACAGGAGGAGGAAGACTTTTGTTAGAAATGAGCAAGTTAGGTTTTACCTCTCTTTATGGTTTTGATTACTTACCCGAATTTATTGAGGTAGCAAAACAGAGAGATGTAGATAGCAATATTGATTTTCAGGTTCAAGATGCTACTCAATTAAATTATGAAGATTGTAGCTTCGATCAAATCTTATATTTAGGTCAAATGATTTCTTCCATAGATGATGAATTGGGAAGATTAAAAGCTTTAAAGGAAGCTTACCGAATTCTTAAGGTAGGGGGGACTGCCTTATTTTCATTCCTCAGTTTTGACTCCAGACTCAGCAGTGCTTTATACCGTCCTTATGTGGAGTATATACGCTTGTTGAGAAAGTTACGCGGGTCAAATCGTTCAATTCAATATCTTCCTTGGCTGAGGTTTGAGAAACGACCAAACTTGGCAGCACTGTTTGATGAAGGAGCTCATGTTTATTGGTATAAACTTCCAGAAGCTTATCAGCTATTAACAGATGTGAATTTCGATGTTGTTGCTTTTGGTTCTCGTTACCAACTGAGTCAAGGTAGGATTCATGAATCACTAACAACACTAGCTAACGAACCTATTAGAGGGATGCTATACTTTGTTTGTAAAAAATAAATTGATTATTCCCCAAGGTGCCTAAACCAATTCTTTTGTCAACGCCTCATATAGGAGGTCGCGAATTGGAGTTTGTCAAAGAAGCTTTTGACACCAATTGGATCGCTCCTGTTGGCCCTCATGTTGATGCTTTCGAGCAAGAATTTTGTGAGGTAGTGGGTGCTTCTCATGCTGCTGCTGTGAGTTCTGGTACTGCTGCTTTGCATTTAGCTTTAAGATTGGCAGGTATTCAAGTGGGAGATGAGGTGTTTTGCTCAACTCTCACTTTTATTGCTAGTGCTAATCCCATTACTTATTTGGGTGCAAAACCTGTTTTTATTGATAGCGATCGCACTACCTGGAACATGAATCCCGAATTATTACGGGAAACATTAGATAAAAAAGCTAAAATTGGCAAATTACCGAAAGCGGTTGTTCTTGTACATTTATATGGGCAAAGTGCCGATATAAATCCGATTTTAGAAGCTTGTAATCAATATGAAATTACCTTAATTGAAGACGCGGCTGAATCCCTTGGTGCTAGCTATAAAGGTAAATCTCCTGGTACTTTTGGCAAAATTGGTATTTTCTCATTTAATGGCAATAAAATTATCACCACTTCCGGCGGCGGAATGTTAGTTTCTGAAGATTCAGAACTAGTAGAAAAAGCTCGTTTTTTAGCAACTCAAGCACGCGATCGCGCTCCCCATTACCAACATTCAGAAATAGGTTATAATTATCGATTAAGTAATGTTTTAGCGGGAATTGGACGCGGACAATTGCACGTTTTAGAAGACAGAGTAAACGCCAGAAGACATAATTTTGCTGTTTACCAACAAGCTTTAGGAAACTTACCTGGAATTGAATTTATGCCAGAAGCCGACTTTGGACGTGCTACTCGTTGGCTAACTTGTTTAACAATTAATCCTGAAGCTTTTGGTGCAGATAGAGAACAAGTTCGTTTAGCACTTGCCAAACAGCAAATCGAAGCGCGTCCAGTTTGGAAACCTTTGCATTTACAGCCTGTATTTGCTGATTGTGAATATTTCGGTGGTGCGGTATCAGAAGATTTATTTAATCATGGTATTTGTTTACCTTCAGGTTCTAATTTAACCAGAGAAGATTTAGACAGAGTGATTAAGGAAATATTAGCAATTCACCAACCATAGACAAACTAAAAAAGGTAGGTTGTTGCGCTTTAACGCTACACTAAAATACTAAAATTCCACCTCAACGCCAAAAAGCAAAACCAACGTGAAAACCGACTCAATATTCTACCGCCTATTCAAAACCTTCCCCGCATCTTTTTTGAATTAATCGGACAACCAAACATCGATATCAACACCTATCAATTCGTCTCAGTTGAAATCAAACAAACCGCCTTCCGAATAGATGGCGTATTCATCCCCGTTTCCAACACCAACGCAGAAACAGTATATTTCACTGAAGTCCAATTCCAACCAGATACAACATTTTACCGCCGCTTATTCTCCGAAATCTTCCTTTATCTCCGCCAAAACGAAACCGTAAATCTTTGGCGTGCGGTAGTAGTTTATCCCACTCGCAGTATAGAAACATTTGACACAATACCATATCAAAGTTTGCTTTCCACTCCCCAAGTACAACGCATCTATTTAGATGAATTAGGAGAAGCAGCAAACAACACTTTCGGATTGAGAATTGTACAATTAATAATTGAAAGGGAGGAAACAGCAGTTACCAGCGCCAGGGAATTAATCTCTCAAGCGCGAGAACAAATTACAGATACCACAACCAAGCGAGAAATTCTAGAATTAATAGAAACAATCTTAGTTTACAAATTCACTCAATTAAGCAGGGAGGAAATCCGCCAAATGTTTAACTTTACCGAAACCGAATTCAAACAAACAAGAATTTACCAAAGCATCAAGGAAGAGGGTGTAGAGGAAGGTGAAATGATAGCTAAATTCGCAGCAGTACCCCGTTTATTAGCACTGGGTTTAACTGTTGAACAAATCGCCCAAGCACTTGAATTGACAGTGGAACAAGTGCAGCAAGCATCTGAGAATCAAACTAACTAATCTTACTCAGTAATTGTTCACTCACTAGCTTTTCTACCTTTGAAAATAGCAGCGTTATCGTTATATTTTTCTTGGTCATTATAGTAAAGCGTGCGGATAGGATAAGGAATATTAATTCCTGCTTTATCGCACGCTTCTTTTAAGGCAATTATTACTTTAGTTCTAGTGCGGCGAACGTGGATTTTTTGGGGTAAAGTCCAATAGCGTACTACAAAATCGATCGAACTTTCCCCAAAACCTATTCCATCAACTTCGGGTTTTGGTTCAGCTAAAACACCCTCGATATCTAATACAGCTTGCAGTAAAACATCTATAGCTGAACGTAAATCTGTATTGTAGTCAATGCCTATTTGTAAATCTGTGCGACGCTGACGTTGGGCGGTTAATACTTGTACTGGATTAGTAAATAAAACAGCATTTGGTATTACGACTATTTCTCCTTGATAGGTGACAATTTGTGTAGAACGAATAGCAATATCTTGTACTGTACCTTCATAATCTTGGACAATTATTTGATCGCCAATGCGGAAAGGTTCTTGCAATAATAGCAATATTCCTGCTAAAAAATTTTTGAATATATCTTGAAAAGCAAAACCAAATGCGACCGAACTTAACCCTAGTAAACCGATTAAATCTCCTAAGCGTAAATCAGGAAAAACAATTACAGAAGCGACCAGAATACCAATTACCCAAACTGTAACATAGCTGGTTTGGATGAAGAGCGATCGCAAAGATAAACTCTTAACAGCACGTACTCCAATCTTTTTTACTATCTCTCTTACCAAATTAGCAACATAGTTAGTTAAACAAAGAACAATAATCGCCGCCAGAAAAGCTGGTAAAGCTTCAATGGCATAACTAATTAATTTTAACAGGCTTTGTCTTACTTGTTGATACAAGGCATTCATAAACACACAAACAAAAATCTTTATTTTTATGCACAATACTACTAAAAAACATTTTAACTATGAGATTGCTTCTTAGTCATACCTCCAAAGATACTTTTTAGCTACAATTATTACTTAACAGGTTGGCAAAAAAGCAAACTTAAATTTCAAAATTATCACTCTCTCATACTTACGAAAGATGACAACAATTACTAAACCCACAACTCGTAAAGCTTGGGCAAATGCGATTTCCCAACCAGCAAAGGAATTTCCCTTAACTCCTTTGTCAATTATTGCAGGTAAAATTCCCGAAGGTCTGCGTGGTACACTCTATCGTAATGGCCCTGCTAGATTGGAGCGTGGTGGCGAAAAAGTTGGTCATTGGTTTGATGGTGATGGCGCAATTTTAGCTGTAAAATTTAGCGATAATGGTGCTACAGGAATTTATCGCTATGTGCAAACTGCTGGATATTTAGCAGAATCAAAAGCAAATAAATACCTCTATCCTAATTATGGCATGACTGCGCCTGGGCCTTTTTGGAATCAGTGGATTAAACCAGTCAAAAATGCTGCTAATACTTCAGTTTTGGCATTACCAGATAAGCTTTTAGCATTATGGGAAGGCGGAAAACCTCATGCTTTAAATTTAGAAACTTTGCAAACTCAAGGTTTAGATGATTTATCTGCTTTAGGTGATAATTTATCTTTTTCTGCTCATCCAAAATGTGATGCTAAAACGGGAGAAATTTTTAATTTTGGCGTGACGCTGGGAAAGGATTCAACTCTGAATATTTATCAGAGTAATTCAACTGGTAAAATCCAGCAAAAATCTAGTTCCACTGTGAGTGGAGTTCCTTTAGTTCATGATTTTGTCATGGCTGGGAAATATTTAATATTTTTCATTCCGCCAGTGCGAATAAATTTGTTACCAACAGTTTTTGGTTTAGAGAGTTTTAGCGATGCTATGGAATGGAAACCGCAGTTAGGAACAGAGATTTTAATTTTCGATCGCACAACCTTATCCTTAGTAAGTAAAAGTGTAGCAGAACCTTGGTATCAATGGCATTTTAGCAATGGTTATGTAGATAATAACGGAGAAATTGTCATTGATTTCTTTCGTTATCAAGATTTTCAAACTAATCAACGTCTCAAACAATTACCAACAGGAGAAATTCAACTTCCTGCTAAATCAACCTTGTGGCAAGTGCGTCTCGATCCGCAAACTGCTAAAGTAAAATCTAGTGAAGAATTGCTCGATCGAGATGGTGAATTTCCCATTGTACCCCAGGAAAATGTCGGCGAATTTTCTCGCTACACTTTCATGTCTTTGCATGGCAAAAATTCGGATACTACTAGGGAAATATATAGTACGATCGCACGTTTTGACCACAAAACAAACAACCTCCAAGAAGCAAACTTAGGCGAAAATCACTATCCTGTAGAACCAATTTATGCTCCAGATTCCCTAAATCCTAATCAATCTTGGGTGTTAACAGTTGTCTATGATGGCAACAATAATCAAAGCGAAGTTTGGGTATTTGATAGCGAAAGATTAGACGATGAACCAGTGTGTAAACTAGGATTACCCAGCGTTGTACCGATGGGATTTCATGGTACTTGGAAAGCAGGTTAACGGGGACTAGGGACTGGGGATTGGGGGCTGGGGAAGAGTATTTTTGATGCTTCTTTATCTGCGTTTATCTGCTTTCATCTGCGGTGAAAAATTCAAAATTAGTCAAAACTCAGACAAACTTTACCAAAATGCGCCCCACTTGCCAAATATTCTAAAGCTTCCCTGGCTTCGGTAAAGTGAAAAGTGCGATCGACAATTGGTTTAATTCCATGTAATTCGATCGCCCGATTCATCTGTTCAAACATCTCACGGGAACCAACATAAACACCTTGAACTGTAACAGCTTTATGCACAACAGGTAGATGGTTAACTTCCGATGTTGTACCCGTGAGAACACCAATTAAACTAATATGTCCACCCACAGAAACGGCGCGGAAAGATTTAGGTAAAGTACCCGCACCTCCGACTTCTACTACATAGTCAACACCTTCACCATTTGTTAATTGATAAACCTGTTCTTCCCAATTAGGATTTACTTTGTAATTAATCCCATCAGTTGCACCTAAATCTAACGCTTTTTGTAACTTTTCATCACTGCTGGAAATGATAATTACTCGCGCACCAGACATTTTCGCAAACTGCAAAGCGAACAGCGAAACACCACCAGTACCTTGCAAAAGTACAGTGTCTCCAGCTTTCAAATTACCACCAGTTATTAAAGCATTCCAAGCAGTAACAGCAGCACAAGGTAAAGTAGCAGCTTCGATGTCGGAAAGATGTTGCGGAACTGAAATTACTCCATTTTCATCTAACACAATGTATTCTGCTAATACGCCATCTACAGGACTACCTAAAGTTGAGCGAAATACTTCTTTTGATGGTTTTCCCGCTAACCATTTTTGAAAGAAGATACTAGCAACTCTTTCGCCTACTTTGACTCGCGTTACTCCCTCGCCTACCGCAACTATTTCTCCTACTCCGTCGGAAAGGGGAATTAAGGGTAATTTTTGTTTGGGATTATAACGACCTTGCACTACTAATAAGTCTCGATAATTTAGGGAAGCGGCGCGTAATTTTATTAAGACTTGTCCTATACTAGGTGTGGGGATTTGACGATCGCACACCATCAAAGCATCTAACCCAAAGTTATTTTGTATCTCGACTACTTTCATTTTTTTCGCCATTGTTCTAAAGAAATGTATTCCCCTGTGATTTCATCTTGCACGGTAATCTTTTCTTCTGGCATATTAACGCGAAACCAATAAAGTGTGACAATGCGATCGGGATTATCTTCAAAAACTCTGACTGTATAGTAAGGTTCGGTTTTAGTAGGTGTACTTTCTAACATTAATTTAACGCTTACTTTGCCCTTTGATAACCTCCTGATTTCTGCCGCTTTTTGCTGTACTTCTGGAAGTCGCCACACTAAATTTATTACTTTTTCGCTTTCATTATTAGTAGCTTGTGTCATCAAGAAAGATTGATGAGCTAAAGCTTTGTTTTCTCTTTGCCCGGTTAGAGGTATTAATAGGAAAAGAGCGAAACAGAGAAAAATTTTTATTTCTTTCATTTGAAGTAGATCTCCTGGTATAATCGATCAATAACAGTAGTAGCAAAATTGCTGAAAAGCTGGAAAATTACCATACCAGAGAAAGCAGGATGAAATTTAGAGGGTATCACAAGTTACTGCCCTACCTAGTGGCTATCGCGTCCACAGGAATCGCTCTGCTGCTGACAATCTGGTTAAAGCCGTTAATGACTGGGACGCTGGGGGCGTTTTTCTTCGTTGCTGTGATTGTGAGTACCTGGTATGGGGGCATTTATCCCGGTATTGTATCTGTTGTTTTGTCAGTGCTGGCGATCGACTACTTCTTGATTCCCCCAATCTACCAATGGACACCTGTTTTTGACGATCTGCTACGGTTAGGAATTTTTACCTTCGTTGCCTTAATTATCAATCTCCTGAGTGCAAATTTAAAGGCAAGCAAACACAAAGTTGAACGACTAAGCCATAAATTCCAGGAAGAAAGTGCCCAACGCCTACAAACTGCCTTAAATGCTGCACAAATGGGGATGTGGGATTGGGATATGGTGACGGGGAAAATTATTTGGTCGCCAGAACACGAACAGTTATTTGGTTTAGCGCCTGGTAGTTTTGATGGGAGATATGAAACCTTTGATAGTTCTCTTTATCCTGACGATCGACAAGGATTAAATCAGGCGATCGACCAATCCTTAAAAAACCACACTTCCTACAATCATGAGTTCCGAATTGTCTGGGCAGATGGTAGCATTCACTGGGTTGAAGGACGGGGAAAAGCCTTTTATAACCTACAAGGGCAACCTGTGCGAATGTCGGGAACGATTATGGCGATCGATGCCAGAAAACAAGCTGTAGAGACGTTGCAAGCAACGTCTCTACAGCTGCGACACCAATTTGAACAACAGCGGTTAGTGTCAGAAAGCACCCAACGCATACGGAATTCTCTCAATTTACAAGATATTCTGCAAACCACAGTAGATGAAGTGCGAGAATATCTCAAAACCGATCGCGTCATAATTTTTCGATTTTCTCCTGGCTGGGGAGGAACGACTGTAGTTGAGTCGGTGGCAGATGAATGGATGCCGATTTTACCACTCCAGATTTACGACCCTTGCATTGGCGAAGAGTATGTCGAACCTTTTAAACAAGGCTTAGTTACAGCTAAATCTGATATTTATAATTCCGGCATTAGTCCCTGTCACGTTGAATTTCTGGCAAATTTACAAGTCAGGGCAAACTTAGTCGTTCCCGTAATCGAGGGCGATCGATTGTGGGGGTTACTCGCAGCCCATCACTGTGCCGCACCGCGTCAGTGGCAAGATTCAGAAATCAACCTTTTGCAGCAGTTAGCAGCCCAAGTCAGCGTCGCGCTTGGGCAATCTACTTTGTGGGAACAAGTGCAAACGGAACTGGCACAACGCAAACAAAGCGAAGCTCTCCTGCGGTTATTTGCCCAGTGTGCGCCTGCTGGGATTGCGATGTTGGATCGGGATATGCGCTATATAATGGCAAGTCAGCGTTGGGTAGATGAATATAACCTTGGTGCGGTGGAATCTCTGATTGGTCGATCGCACTACGAGATCTTTCCCGACATTCCCGAACGTTGGCGACAGATTCATCAACGTTGTTTGGCAGGGGCGATCGAGAAATCTGAAGAAGATTTGTTTGTCCGGGCAAATGGATCGCAGCAATGGCTCTTCTGGGAGATTCATCCTTGGCATACTGCTACAGGTGAAATTGGTGGCATTATCGTTTTTTCTGTTGATATTTCCCAGCGCAAACAAGCCGAACTTGCTTTACAACAACTAAATGCTGAACTTGAGCAAAGAGTATTTAAACGAACTGTCCAATTGAATCAAATAAACGATCGATTACTGGAAGCTTTACTTGAACAGCAACATACTCAATTCCTGTTATCAGAAAAAGCACAATTGCTAGATTTGGCACATGACACAATCATGACCTGCGATTTGAATTGGGTAATTACTTTCTGGAACCAAGGAGCCCAACAAATGTATGGTTGGACTCCAGCCGAAGCCTTGGGAAAGGAAACTCATACTCTATTAAAAACCCAATTTACTCAACCATTAACAGAGATTCAAGCCCAATTATTTGACCAAGGCTACTGGGAAGGAGAACTAGTACATCAACATCGAAATCATCAATCCATAACCGTTGCTAGCCGTTGGGTATTGCAAAAAGACGCGATGGGTAGACCGATTAAAATCCTAGAAATTAACAATGACATTACCTTCCGCAAACAAGCCGAAGCAGCTTTGCGACAAAGTGAAGAAACATTCCGATCGTTGAGTGAGTTCTCTCCCATTGGCATTTTCCTCAGCGACATTGCAGGCAAAACTATCTATACCAATCCCCTCTATCAACAGATTATCGGTGCATCAGCTGAGGAAGCATTGGGGGATGGTTGGAAAGAATTTATCCATCCTGACGATCGCCAATGGGTGTTTCAATATTGGTCAGAGGTAGTAGCCGCAGGTAAGGAAGGCATATTTAACGAAGTGCGCTACCAAGATCGTCAAGGAAAAATCTGTTATACCCAAGTGCGAACTGCACCAATCAAGTCAAGTGATGGAACGGTGATTCTGTTCGTTGGGACTGTGGAAGATATTACCGAAAGACGCAAAATTGACCAGATGAAACAAGAGTTTATTTCCATAGTCAGTCATGAACTCAGAACCCCTTTAACTTCAATTCGCGGTGCTCTGGGTTTGGTTGCTGCGGGCATTTTTGATAAAAAACCGGAAAAGATGAAGAATATGATTGACATTGCTGCTAGACAAAGCGAGCGTCTAGTGCGCTTAGTCAATGATATTCTCGATTTGCGCCGCTTGGAATCAGGACAAACAAAGTTCAACTTCCAGCAATGTGCTGTGGCTGAGTTAATCCAGCAATCAGTTGATGTAATGCGAACTCAAGCGGAACAAAACCAGATTACTCTGTCTATCATCCCCTGTGCGCTAGAAGTTTGGGCTGATGCTGATGCGATCGTTCAAACAATAACCAATCTCCTCAGTAATGCCATTAAATTCTCTCCACCAAATTCAACAATTACTATCAGCGCCGAAGTTATTCCTAATGATTTATTAACTGAAAAAGAGCTTCCATTCGTCGCGCTTTTCTCAGTCCAAGACCAAGGTCGAGGCATTCCAGAGGATAAGCTAGAAAGTATTTTTGAACAATTTCAACAAGTCAATGTTTCAGATTCTCGTGAAAAAGGCGGCACTGGCTTAGGGTTGTCTATTTGTCGTAGTATTATTGAACAGCACGGCGGCAAAATTTGGGTACAAAGTGTGTTAAACGAAGGCAGCACTTTTTATTTTACACTTCATTTTAATGGTTAATTTTGTTGAAAATAGAGTTAATTAAACTGGGTAATATTTAAGTAGACGTTGCGATCGACTTTTTTTAAACCGCAAAGAACGCGCTAGCGAAGCCATGCGCGATAGCGCTATAGGACGCAAAGAGAAGAGAGAGGGGAAACAGAGGAATCACAATTTGGCTCTCCTGTACTTCTGGTGATAAATAAACTTTATTGTTTTGTGAAATCCTTGATTTATCAGGAATCCCAGTCCCGTAGGACAGGTATCTTGCCTGTTATCCCCAGTCAAGAGTCCCTAAAATCAGGGTTTTCCACCAAAAGTAAGGGAGAGCCACTTTATGCTTCGGGGGGTAAGATTGTCAGCCCATACTTTGGTGCAGTCGCTAGCAGTTTGTCGATCGCAGCCTGATCGGGCACAGGTAGATTCAATGGATCGGTTACAGGTCTGCCAACTTCAGCAAAGAACATTTCCAAACCAGCAGGTGTTACCCAACATAACATTCGCGCTTGCGTCGTTCCAGTATTTTTGAAGCTGTGTTTTTGTCCCTTGGGAGAATGCAAGAATGTACCGGGTGTCGCCAAAATAGTTTGGTCATCTAAGCGAAACTCAACTTCACCCTCAAGAATGTAAAACGCTTCATCTTCACGGCTATGAATATGGGGGGGCGTGCCCACCTCTGGATTACATACAATCTCAATCAGGGCATATTGTCCCTGAGTATTCTGCCCCAATGCCTTAAAAGTGACAATATCACCGACAACTGTCACCACATCGCCTTCTTGAGGCATCATGACTATTCCTTGCTGGTTTAGAGTCATCTTAATATCCTCGTTTCTGCTAAATGTTCAGTATCCAACTATGTAGTCGGATGTAACTATCTTGCTTACAAACTAAACTCCTGTTCTCTAGTTTTCTTCAAAAACTAGATCGCGTGGAAATCTTATTTATCAGTCATTAGATAGATATTTCTCCCTAAGCTCTAGAATAGAGAATCATGGAGAAAATGTTGGCATTTCTACTCTAGCAAGATATGCCCATGCTTTAGGAAAAAAAATTACCATAGAAATTTCTTGATTTTCAGAGGTAGATGTGGAAAAGCGATCGCCACTTTATCAACCAAATACATAATTGCTAAACTTGAATTATATCATAAGGGGATTTGTGCGATCGCTACTATCACTTCATCAACGGTAAAATCTATGAGCAAAACACCCTCTCCCGAAGAAGGTCGGGAAATCGTAAAATGGTTAAATCGAAATCGGCAACTCTTTAAAAAATATGCTCATCAATATGTGGCATATAATACTAACGGAATTATTACTCATGGTGAAAATCTGCGCGAAGTTATTGAGAAAGCAGACGCTTCTGGAGAGATTTATTTAATTTATTTAGTTCCTGGTTTTACTGGCTCTATTGTGATTTTACCAATTTATTTTCGCACAGTCAGCCGTCATGAATGGTCGCCTGATTATCCAGTGACTCTAAAGCATAATGAGTTGGTTATAAATACAAATATGGTAGTTGATTCAGGTGCAGATTTTAGCGTAATTTCTAGCAAAGCTGGTCAAGATTTAGGCTATGCTTTGGCTGATGGCGAGGAAATATTAGTAGGACAAGCAATAGGCGGAAGCGTAGAGTATGTTTTACGTAGGGTTGAAATGACTATTGATGGACATACTTTTATGGCTCCAGTGGCATGGTTACAAAATAATACGGCAGATGTTATGCTTTTGGGCAGAGAAGTTGTATTTGATAAGTTTAATATTGAGTTTCGTCAAGCGGATGAGCAAATCGTTTTTACTTGGCGGGAAGTAGTCAATTTATAAGATGAGAAAACCCTTTACTTTTAAATTAACGCCTAAACTCGCCAAAACAAATCACAAAAATCTATAATTTATAAGAGTTTGTCATTTATATTTAACTTTTTGCGTAACTGAACCATGACCACTACTCCCCGTCGCTATCACATTACCACCTTCGGCTGTCAGATGAATAAAGCCGACTCGGAACGCATGGCTGGTATCTTGGAAGATATGGGTTTTGAGTGGTCGGAAGATCCTAATGATGCTAGTCTGATTCTCTACAATACCTGTACAATTCGGGATAATGCCGAACAAAAAGTTTATTCTTATCTGGGAAGACAGGCGAAACGCAAACTAGAACAACCGGATTTAACATTAATTGTTGCAGGTTGTGTGGCGCAACAAGAAGGTGAAGCTTTACTGCGGCGCGTGCCTGAATTAGACTTAGTAATGGGGCCGCAACACGCTAACCGTTTAGAAGATTTATTGGAACAAGTTTTTAATGGCAATCAAGTAGTTGCTACCGAAGCTGTTCATATTATGGAAGATATCACCAAGCCTCGGCGTGATAGTGCTGTTACTGCTTGGGTGAATGTGATTTATGGTTGCAATGAACGTTGCACTTATTGTGTTGTTCCCAATGTGCGAGGTGTGGAACAATCTCGCACTCCTGAAGCGATTCGTCGGGAAGTTGAAGAGTTAGCAAGTCAGGGTTATACAGAGATAACTTTACTCGGTCAAAATATCGATGCTTACGGTCGAGATTTACCAGGAGTGACACCGGAAGGAAGACACAAACACACACTAACAGATTTGCTGTATTTTATTCATGATGTTCCTGGTATTGAACGGATTCGTTTTGCTACTTCTCACCCTCGTTATTTTACCGAAAGATTGATCAAAGCTTGTGCGGAATTGCCAAAAGTTTGCGAACATTTCCACATTCCTTTTCAATCAGGAGATAACGAAATTCTCAAGGCAATGGCTAGGGGTTATACTCAGGAAAAATACCGCCGAATTATTAATACAATTCGGAGTTATATGCCAGATGCGGCGATTAGTGCGGATGCGATTGTCGGTTTTCCTGGGGAAACGGAAGCACAGTTTGAAAATACGTTGAAATTAGTAGAAGAGATTGGTTTTGATTTATTAAATACTGCTGCTTATTCTCCGCGTCCGGGTACGCCTGCGGCTGTGTGGTCAAATCAACTTTCGGAAGAGGTGAAAGCGGATAGATTGCAACGTTTAAATCACTTGGTTTCTATTAAAGCATTTGAGCGATCGCAACGCTACCAAAACCGCATCGAAGAAGTCTTAGTCGAAGACCAAAATCCCAAAGATTTAACTCAAGTAATGGGAAGAACTCGCGGAAATCGTTTGACCTTTTTCCCTGGCAATATCAGCGAATTAAAAGGTCAAATAGTCAAAGTCAAAATTACCGAAGTCCGCGCCTTTAGTTTAACTGGAGAAAGAATTTTTCAACCCTCTCCCGTTGAATGCTTAACAGTCTGAAAATTACCTGATTAGTTTTGTAGAGACGTTGTATACAACGTCTCTACAGTTTTATCTGCGATTATCAATTCCCAAATCTAAAAATTTTTAGTATAAAAAACAAAAATTCTTCACAGTAAGCATACTATTAAAATGAACTACCAAAATTTAAATATTAAGCACAATTGGTAAAGAAAGGTAAAGATGAAAATAAGATTTTTAACTGCTTTGGTACTACTTACCAGCATCAGTGTAACAATTCCTAATGCTGTTTTTTCTCAACCTAAAACAGGTGCAAACACTTTTTCGACAGGTTTCTGGCAACCTCAAGCACAGATTGACCCAAAACAACCGATTAAAATCACTATTTTGAATCAATCTGGTTTTCCTGTTAATTATAGTTTAGGTCGTAGTGCAGCGGGAAATTTGCCTCCAAACGGCACAAGTAGTTTTACAGCAGGAAGCATTAATCAAGTTCAAGATATTGTTAATGTTAATATTTATTCTCCACAAATATTGGCATTTGACTACAGTACTGACCCTCAACAAAATCAACTCTTTGTTCGCATTCGTTTAGCAACTAATCCCGCAGACGAAGACAGGTCAGTTTATATTGATGAAACTGGAAGAGTTTACTCTTTTTAAGGTAGGTTGTGCCGACTTCAGTCGTTTACAGTCAACAGTTATCAGCTATCAATTATGGTCTAAAAAGTTAACTGTTGACTGATAGAACTATTAAAATATAATTGTAATATCATATAAAAAATGAGTCATGCGATCGCTGCGTATTCTTCATTTAGTTGGGTCTGCTGAAAATGATTTTTACTGTGATTTGTCCCGCCTTTATGCTCAAGATTGTCTCACAGCAACAGCAGATCCATGCTATGACTTTCTAATTGCATATATTACACCCGATCGCAATTGGCGATTTCCTGCTTCTCTCAGTTTAGAAGATATCGCTGTCGCCAAACCGATGACTTTGTTTGAGGCGATCGAATTTATCACAGCGCAAAACATTCACCTGGTTTTACCACAAATGTTTTGTCTTCCGGGAATGACTTATTACCGAGGTTTATTCGACTTGCTGAAAATTCCTTACATTGGGAATACTCCTGATGTTATGGCGATCGCAGCCCACAAAGCAAGAACCAAAGCAATTGTCGCCGCAGCAGGAGTAAAAGTACCTCGTGGAGAACTGCTTCGCCAAGGAGATGTTCCCACAATTCTACCTCCAGCAGTCGTTAAACCTACAACTTCTGACAATTCTTTAGGGGTAGTATTAGTTAAAGATGTTAGTGAATATGATGCTGCCTTGAAAAAAGCATTTGAATATGATTCGGAAGTCATAGTTGAAGAATTCATCGAACTTGGTCGAGAAGTCAGATGTGGCATCATTGTTAAAGATGGGGAACTAGTAGGTTTACCCTTGGAAGAGTATCTGGTAGACTCTGAGAAAAAACCCATTCGCAACCATGCCGATAAACTCCAACTAACAGATGATGGCAACTTGCTTTTTGCTGCTAAAGATAACATCAAATCTTGGATTGTAGACCCTAACGATCCCCTCACCGAAAAAGTTCAACAAGTAGCTAAAAAGTGTCATCAAGCTTTAGGTTGTCGTCACTATAGTTTATTTGATTTTCGCATCGATCCAAATGGAGAACCTTGGTTTTTAGAAGCTGGTTTGTATTGTTCTTTTGCTACTAAAAGTGTGATTCCCTGTATGGCAAAAGCAGCAGGAATTCCTGTAAAGGAGTTATTAAAAACAGCGATCGATGAAACATAAAGTAAGTTGTTGCGCTTCAGCGATAAACTTTAGTGATAAAGCGCAACAACGTACCTTTACTGAGATCTTGAACTCCTGAGCGGAGCCTCTATTTCTCGTTCCCAGGTTGAACCTGGGAACGAGGTTTTGGGAGGTTCTACCTCCTTACTGGAGCAATATCTGAGTTTAGTCTCCACCGATTTCAACGAGTTTACCAATGTTAAAATCTATCCTGATCCAACCTTTAAGTTTTTGCAAGTTTTTCAGCAATAATAAGGTGATTTGCCAATGAGGTACCATGAAAAATGGTAGGGGGTCGTTAAATTGAAAGATGGCATCTTTACCACGTAAGATAATGTTTAATCTGGTTTTTAGTTGAGCGATCGACCTTACCCCCGTCAATCGCCAAATTTCATGATACAACCAATAAGTTGGTTTACTATTAGCTAAAGGTTGCAAAGGATAATCGGAATCTGACTCATCATTTAAATAAGCATCTGCCAATTTAGGATGATTGTAAAACATGGTGATTGCTGAGTGAGTCCGGGGATTACATTCGATCGCATAAACCGTTCCATCTTCCGCTTCAATAAAATCAAAGGAAATTTGTCCTGTTAATTTGCATTCCCGGAAAAAATGACTCACCCATGCAAAAATTTTCCGATTATCCACATTTTCATAATTTACTTGAAAAGCTGAAGATTCGCAGCAGCAATGTACCCTTAATTCGCCATTTCTTACTGTGCTGTGAGTGCAATACTCTTTCCCTGGAATGAACTCTTGCATAATCCAAGGGTTGTCTTTACTAATTGGTAGACTGCGAACATGATTCGCCATTTTTTCCCTAGTTTCCATTGGGAATTTAGTCATGTCTAAGCGATGCACCGAATCGTAAGCAATACTTTTTAAAATATACTTTCGTTTTTCTTGGGAAAAGTCGAAATTTAGCACTTCTTCTGGGTTAGTAATCAAAAAAGTTTTGGGAACAGATAAACCGAACGATCGCGCTTTTTCGGCAAAAGCAAACTTATCATCCAGCATTTTTGTCACATCAGCATCGCAGTGAAAAACTTCACAACAACCTGATAAAATTGGTTTAGCTAAAGAGTCATAATAACTTTGGATCGGACTACAAACTGGAACATAAACATCGATATTTTCTTGTTTAGCGATCGCTAATAAAGCTTGAGTATAACCTTCTGGATCTTTTGACGGTGAGGGAATAGTATAAAAGCGATCGACCGCATTAGAAAAACGATGACCAACTAACCAATATTTATGAGTTTCAATTAATACCACCCGATGTCCAGCCGCGTGAAACGATCGCGCCAGTTGCAGCGCCTTTGTCATCTTCCCACCAGTCAGCATAATATTTTTGGGATTCGGGTTTTTCACTCTTGACTTTTGCCAAGGTTGACTAATCAAATTCCCTAATAATGCTGCTAATACAATAGTCAAATTAAAGGGAAATGCGATCGCCAAAAGTGCCAAAGTCCCTAAATTTTGCAACACCGCAAAAATTCGCTCTTTCATATCATTACTCATCTATTTATATTACAGCAGGGAAACTCGATCGGGATTTACGGATTTACCAGATTTCTTGATTAATCCTGAGCATCATGTAAATCATTAAATCCCGATCGATCTTTCCCCAATACCCAGTCCCCAGTCCCTAAACTCGCCTAATAATAGTTAAACCGTCTCGCAAAGGTAGCAAAACTTGTTCAACTCTGGGATCTTGGGCAACAATGTGGTTAAATTGTGCGATCGCTTCTCCATTAGGACTACGTTTTTCCGCAGGTAAATAAGGTTCCCCTTGAAGCAACGTATTATCAACACAAATAAACCCATTTTCTGCCAACAAACCCTTATCTAGCAGCAGTTTGAAATAATCCACATATTCCTTTTTATCGGCATCAATAAACACCAAATCAAAGGATTCTCCTACTGCGGCTAATTTTTCCAAAGTTTGTAAAGCTGGGGCGACTTCCACAGAAATTTTACTGCCGTGAGGTGATTCTTGAAAGCAACTTTTGGCGAAATTAGCTACATATTCATCAACTTCACAAGCAATAACTCGCCCATTTTCTGGTAATGCTTCCGCCATTGCTAGCGCCGAATATCCGGTAAACATTCCAATTTCTAAAATGTTTTTTGCGCCAGTCATATAGACAAACATCTTTAAAGTTTGTCCTTCAATATGTCCCGAAAGCATTTCCTGTTCTAACTGTCGCACAGTGGCGCGATCGCTAAAGTGTTTACTCCAAGGTTCTTCGCGTGTCTGTTTCGCCAACTGCGCCAAAGCAGGAGATTCTTGGGTCGTCACTTCTTCTAAATACGGATCGATGCCAGCGGCTAGTTGATATGCTTGTTGCAGAGCGTTGTTAATTTCAGTGGGAATCGTCGCTGTTTCAGCCATTTTGACGATTTTTTCCAGCTTTTCTACCAAAATGCCTAAAGGTGTGACAGGTCTTGCTCGATCGCCTTTCAATAAACTATCACTCATCCCCGACTCCCGATCAATTCCGGTTCTTCAGTTTGCACATAAGCGTCAACACCTGCACCTGCGCGAGGATAAGTAGCGCAAATCTGCTTGTGATCTGCTACTGCTGCTTCTAGTTCTTCGCGAGTCAAGTCGTTGACAAAGAAACAAGTACCGATCGGTTTTGGCATAGCGGCGCGTAGTTGACCATCCCTAGTTAAACTAATAGACTCAGTAGCACGCCATAACAGATCGATTTCCAGCAGGGGATGATCCAGTGCTAAACCCAAACTACTCATGAGTTGGAGAATGCGATCGCGTTCCCCAGTCGTAATATAACCCCGATTCGCTGCAATTGTTGCCGATAACGCCATATCAATATTAACAGCATGACCGTGATACAAAGGGATGCGAGGCGTTAATTCTAAAGTCGGACTCCAAGTATGTCCGTAAGCAATCACTCGGTCTAAATCTAACTCATGCAAGTTGGAAACTTCCAATTCCAGCATTTGTTTAATTGCCAGATGATTAATTTTTTGACCGATTTCTTGCAGTTCGGAATTGTCACCAAGATAGCCGAAATGACTATGCAACAATTTTTCGCCATACTTCTCCAACAATTCAAAAACTTCTGCTTGAGAAACAACAGCAATTTTCACTAATTCTGCCATGCCGTTGCGAACTTGAGCCGTTGGCAAAGTCTCCAAAAATGAGAAATCCAGGATTACTTTTTGGGAGGCATGGTAAGCACCCAAGCGGTTTTTTAGTTTCCTATGATTCACTGCTACTTTTATCGCTACACTCGCATCAATTAACCCAATCAAAGTAGTTGGAATGCGAATATAATTACTGCTGCGACGATAAACCGCACAAGCTAAACCTGCAACATCAGTAATTAAACCACCACCAATTACTAAAACTGGTTCTTTACGCAGTAAGCCAAATTCTGCGAAAGCATCGATAATTTTCTCCATCGTTATCAGATTTTTTTCTAGTTCTGGGATGGAGAGCGAAAATACAGTTAAATCGATGTTGTAGTGTTGGAAATAGGATTGAATTTTTTGTCCATCCAATCGATTTACATTGGCATCTACAACTGCTAGGCAACGTCCAAATTTTTGGTAACTGTCTGCAATTTCAGAGTTTTGTGAATCGAAAACTCCATTTACATAAACGAGACTGTACTCAATCTTTTCGTAACTTGCCACATGAAATGCACTATCAGTTACTTCGAGTTTGGTTTCGACGATACTCATGATTGCTATTTTTATAAGAAAGATTTTGCGATGCCAATTAAGACAGCAACAAGCTGCTGCTGTTCACTCTCAAACGACGCTTTCTCTTACTTTATAACATTAAAATAACTTTTTTAAATAGCCTTAAGAGGGATTTTATATATCTTTAAATGAGTATGTATTAATAATATGTTAAGTAATGTTACTTATTGACAAAGCCTATTTTTTTGTCTAAGTTAAGGTAGACATATTGTATCTATTCAAAACTGTTACACTTTCTAGTAAGCAAGATAACAATTAATTTATTGTTAATAAATAACAATTAAGTTTCTGATGAAAGTTCGTTGTGACGACTTCAGTCGTTTACCCCCTATTGTTACTAACTGAGTTACCCAAAAATTGATATCAACTTTGAGTTTTTCAGCTAAGCTAATTAAAGGACGCATTCGGGTTAATTCCCAACCGGGCGATCGCTGTTCCCCGCATCTAAAACTAATTTAATTAATATGGCTTATTGACATAAAATCAGCTTTTTGTTAAAAAAAATCAGTGTGATGCGGAATGTTCACTAAAATAAATGTCTAATTTTCCTCAAAATTCGATCGGGTTTGTTTTACTAACTCATAATAAACCTCTACAAATATACAGGCTGATAAATACGTTAAATAGGATGTTTAATTATCCGTTAATTGTTTGTCATCATGATTTTGCTAAATGCGATCTATCTGTAGATACTCTGTCAAAAAATGTCTTATTTGTCCGACCTCACGTAAAGACTGAATGGGGAGCTTTTTCGCTTGTAGAAGCTACAGTACAAGCACTTAAACTAATGTACGAGGCAGCAGATGCACCGGATTGGTTTGTATTACTGAGTGGCGCAGATTATCCAATTAAAACTGCAAAGCAAATATTAGACGATTTGACTACAAATTCTTATGATGCTTATATTCAATATGAGCAAATTACTTATGAAATTTATAAGTCTGACTTAGAACCTAATATGTTATGGCTAAAAAATTCATATCAACGATACTGTACAAAGTCGTTGGCTTTCAATTTTTCCAAAAAATACTTGACGCATCTAAATTTAGAAATATGCTTAGAACATCCGCTATTAACAAAACCTTTCCTTCCTTTTTCCAAAAAACTTGCTTGTTTCAGTGGAAGTCAATGGTTTTGTGCCAATAGTAAAGCTGCTAAGTACATTATCGATTTTCACAGTCATAAAAATGTGTTAACCGAGTACTATAAAACGCTGAAATACACAGACGAATCATATTTTCAGACTATACTTGCTAACGCACCTCACTTGAAACTAAAAAACGATCGTTTGCGCTATATTGATTGGTCTAGTGGAGGTTGTCATCCCAAGACATTACTCATAGAAGACTTGCCAAAATTGCTGGCATCATCTGCTCATTTTGCTCGGAAATTTGACCTTAATATAGATAACAATGTTCTTGATGAACTTGATAGGATTACATCCTAAGTAGTATATGCAATACCTAAATGTTTGCTACGAATGCTCGCAATAACCGAGTTTTAATTTCTGTAACGACTTGTAAAATGCTTAACTAGCGACGCAGTTCAACTCTTGGAAAAATATCACAGTCGATCGGTTCACCATCTTTTTTAGTTTTAAATGAATTAAATTCTGGTAGATCGATTCGATCGAGATTAATAAAAGGCCAAGCATTGGGGCGATTATAGTAAGTAACATCATCGCCTGTCCAATTAGTTACCACTGCACGTCTTGAATTAGAAGATACATTGGTTACTGAATGATGAATAGTCAAAAAATGATGAACCAAGCAATCTCCAGGCTCCATATCCCAGGAGAGAATTTCGTGAGGTTCTGGCTCCATAAACCATGAGGGGTTCGATCCTTCACAGAGCTCTTTGTTCCATAAATGTGAGGATTTGATGTACTCTAATCGACCATTTTCTTGGTTGGCTTTATCTAAAGCCAACCAAATTTTACAACACTGCCAACCTTGTATCGGCCAGTAAGGTAGGTCATTGTGCCAACCAACACGGCTAGTAGCCTTCGGCTGTTTCACAAAGAAGCCGTCAGTCAAAAAGTTGAGTTTTTCTGATTGCAAAACTTGAGCAGCAAGGGCTGCCAGAGGAGATTCAAAAGCTAAAGCACGGAAATCAGTATCAACCAGCCATAAACTACTAGTATGCTCTACACGGCCTTCTGGTCTTGGCACACCTTTCTTTTCCAAAGGGCCAGCAATTAATACATTCTTGTCAACCGCTGTTCGCATCCGTTCCACCCAGATGTCATCCAAAACATTTTTGACGCAAATAACGCCGTCTCGCGCAAAAGCTTCTACTTGTTCGGGGCTGATTTTGTGGGTGTTTAACTTTAGCATTCGATACTTTCTCCAGTTGGCTCTACTGTAGTTTTAGAGATAATCCAAAACTATCATCTAGCTTCCTTGAAGTTCCCGATCTCCGACTTCTTCTAAAAGTCGGAGATCTAGATTCCCCAAATTAAAGTAACTGACTTACCCAAAAGTCGATGTCAACTTTGAGTTTTTCAGCTAAGCGAATTAATGGACGCATTTGGGTTAATTCCCAAGCAGGAGATCGGTCGCCTTTTCCCCCATCCAAAACCGCGCTTACCGGAACTAAGTTAGGCATAATTTGCTTCGACAAAGCATTAGCAAAGATTTCCTGTGCCCGGTCTAAAGACAAGCCAAGATTCAGCCGATAGCTAACATCAACCATGCGTTCTAAACGATGAATCTCTGCTTCCATTGTGGTGGGATTAGCATCATGTAACAGATGCCAAAGCGATCGCAAAATCAACCGTTCCATCATTTGCTTACCTTCGCGGATTTTCAGCTGACAACCCATACTGTTAGCTTCGATCGCAACTGCTTCCAACTCGCCTATTTCTGCTAATCCCACTAATGGATCGTCAAAAGTTGAATCGCTGATTACTTGTTCTAGCGATCGCATTGTCACAATCGCCCGATTACTCAAAGCAATTTCCGCTGCTACTTGTAACTCTTGCGGTACTTGCAACTCATCCCGATGAAATGCCCGCAATACACCAAAATTATCCCGATAAACTTGGGTATAAAGTTGATCCAACCGCACCAAAGTTTCTTGCGTTAATAAACGCATAATCCGATGGCGTTCTTCAGCAAACAAATTCTCTAAATTAAAGTTTTGATCGCCAAACAATTTAACCATTGCTAAAATTACTTGTGCCGCACTTGCCTGTTGCAAAACATCAAATAATTGCTCTTTCATTTGCGTATAAGTGCGACGGGTAGTAAATCGCTTAATACAACAGTGGAAATCCCAACCGCCTAAATGCAACACTGCAAAGGTTAAATCCGCACTTTCCCAAGTAATTTCTGACACCAATTGCAATCGACCTACTGCTAAAGTTAACGGCCCCATGCGTTGCAATTGGTAATCTACTTGATTAGCGGTGTAACAATAGACGCGATGTTCGGGTTGATAAGTGGTAAACAGAGAAGAAATGGCATAATGTGCAGCGACTTGTTGGAAGTTAACCTGTGCAGAAACTACTAACTGACGGTAAACTTCATCGCCGTTGCGGAAAGTATCGACGTTGCTGGAGGCGAGGGCGAGACGATCGACAAACTCTTTTTCTAAATGTACACCTGCCACTTCTCCAGCTAATTCTAAGGCGCGGGAAGCATAGCGGAGAATTTGCACACCTTCGGGGCGAGAGATTTCTTCAAAAAACCAACCGCAACTGGTGTACATTAGCAAAGCATGACGCTGCATTTCTAACAAACGCAAAGCATCAATTCTTTCTGCGGATTGAAGTTTTCGCGATTGATGTCTAATTAAGAAATGTTCGACATTAGCAGCAGATCGATCGCGAATCACCTTAATATACTCATCCCTAGCTTGCCAAGGATCGAGGAAATACTTCCGTCCCACTTCCTCGTAAACTTCAATCAAGCGATCGCGTAACCAATCTAACGCATCCCGCAAAGGTCGCCGCCATTTTTGGTGCCATCCGCCACCACCACCACAACCGCAGTCTTCTTGCCAGCGATCGACCCCGTGACTACAACTCCAAGCAGTCACAGGTTTTAGTTCCACTTCCCAAGCGGGGGGATTCAAGCTTAAATAATGGGCGAAGTTGGTAACTTGCCAACCCCGACTGGCAAACTCGCTGGTAAAAGCATAAGCTAGACATTTTTCTGTGCCATGCTTGTGATGTCCAAAAGTTTCGCCATCGGTAGCAGCAGAAATTAATTGGGCGGGACGACGATCCCCTTGGATTGCCATGCCGATTCGTCCCGCTAAGTTATGGGAACTATTGAGCACATCATTAAAGCCCATATCTCTGGAGATTGGGCCGTCGTAGAAGAAAATATCGATAAATTTGTCAGTTCCGGGCAGAAAACAACGGTAAGGTCGGGTGGGATCGATTTGTGCCCCTCCCACTTCTAACCACTCTGATTCCGGTTGTTCGGCTGTGGGTAAAGGTCGGCAACGTTGGGCTTGGGAAGGTGCCAAAATTAAGAAGCGAATGCCCTCAGCAATTACCGCTTCTAAGGTAGCATAATCTACGGCGGTTTCCGCTAACCACATTCCTTCGGGATCGCGGTTAAAGCGGGAACGGAAGTCTTCTTTGCCCCAGCGAATTTGGGTGTATTTGTCCCTAGTGTTCGCCAAAGGCATGATGATGTGGTTGTAAACTTGGGCGATCGCATTTCCATGTCCGTTTAGGCGATCGCAACTTTTCCGGTCTGCTTCTAAAATTCTTTGGTAAACTTCTAAATCATATTTTTCTAACCATGACATGAGTGTAGGCCCAATATTAAAACTCATGTATTCATAGTTATTAATGATCCCCACTAGTTCTCCCTTGTCATTTAATACCCTTGCGAAGGCATTGGGACGATAGCACTCGTGGTGAATTCGTTCATTCCAATCATGAAAAGGTGATGCACTTGGTTGTCTTTCGATCGCATCCAAATAAGGATTTTCCCTTGGTGGCTGATAGAAATGTCCGTGAACCGTGACAAAAACTCCGGTAATTTGTTGGGGATCGATCCCCGATTGATTATCAGTTGTTAATGCCGTGATGTTATCAGTTTTCCCAGTGAGGGAAGTTGGTAAATCTGCGAAAGCAGTCATAAGTACTAAGTCCAATTTGAAAGGTTAAACAGCTTGTCAAACCGCCTTGGGATTGGCTTTTCGCCTTTCAGGTCGGTATTTTTTGGCTATAGCTGGGGATCAAAGACTAATAGATAGTTGACGTAATCCGTAGCGATCGAGAACCTTACTACATACGATCTTTTACTTTGGAAATAAAAGCATGACACCGAGGGTAGGTATTTTCTTTTATCTTTCTCGATTAAAACCTAAAATTTAGAATTGTTCCACAATAATTAATGAAAATTAACTACAATTAAAAATTTAAATTAAGAATTCCCAAATTTAGTAAATAAAATAAATAATTTTTTACTATTACCGCTACGCTTTACATCCAAAGAAGGATTTTATTAGCTGCTTTAGTTTTATACTTTTCTAACCTTGTGCATAATACGTAATGAACCAAAACACGGAAAACTAAATGTTGAGTAAAGATAAAATTTTCCTAGCCCTTTTAATTTTCATCCCGATTTCCATTGCCGCACACTTCCTTCATTGGGGTGAAACTGTAATATTCATCACCTCAGCTTTAGCAATTTTGCCCTTGGCAGCTTGGATGGGAACTGCCACAGAAGAAATTGCCGTAGTTCTTGGCCCTTCCTTGGGGGGGTTGTTAAATGCTACTTTTGGTAATGCTACGGAACTAATTATCGGCTTGGTGGCGCTGAAGGCTGGAATTATTGATGTGGTGAAAGCCAGCATTACAGGTTCAATTATTGGAAACTTGCTTTTAGTCATGGGGCTTTCCATGCTTTTAGGAGGGTTACGTTACAAAGAGCAAGAATTTCAGCCGATAGTTGCTCGTGTTAACGCTTCTTCTATGAATTTAGCTGTAATTGCCATGTTATTGCCCACAATGGTAAATTACACCTCCCCAGGAATTTCTGAAGCTACAATGCAAACTCTTTCTAGCGCAGTGGCGATCGTCTTAATCATAGTTTACGGATTGACTTTGCTGTTTTCTATGCGTACCCACTCTTATCTCTACGATGCAGGTGTAGCAGATGTAGAGTCCGAAGAGTTAGAAGCATTAGCCGAATCAAATCTTGCTGATGAAGAATCAGGTGGTAAAGTAAACTTACCTTTATGGATTGGCATACTATTAGCTTGCACTTTGATGGTAGCAGTGGAATCAGAACTTTTAGTTGATTCTTTGGAAGTAGCAACCGAAAGTTTAGGATTAACAGCTTTGTTCACTGGTGTAATCATTGTTCCCATTGTTGGTAACGCTGCGGAACACGCTACAGCTGTTACTGTGGCAATGAAAAATAAAATGGATCTTTCCGTTTCCGTTGCCGTAGGTTCAAGTTTACAAATTGCTTTGTTTGTCGCACCTGTATTAGTTTTAGCTGGTTTTATATTGGGTCAACCAATGGATTTAGATTTTAATCCATTTGAGTTAGTAGCTGTAGCTGTAGCTGTGTTAATTGCTAATTCCATTAGTTCGGATGGGCGATCGAACTGGTTGGAAGGAACTTTACTATTAGCAGCTTACACAGTTTTAGGCATAGCTTTCTACTTCCATCCCGTAATTGAAGGCATCGGTTAACCCTCTGTTGTAATCGTCTGTTGTAACGACTTCAGTCGTTTATTTTCTCAAGAGAACGACTGAAGTCGTCACAACGAACTAGAAAACGTTTGTTGTAACGAATATCGCTTTGGTTTCGTGTAGGAATTTGAGTCAATATTCTGTTAGTAACTGAGAATTTTCAAGTTTACCCTAACGGGGTACTGCATATTTACCCCCAGAATAATTACTTTAGAAATGTAGAAACAAACATTCAATTTCTAGAGTAAACAAAATGCAAACCACTAACGAAACAACAACAATCAATATCTCCTTGCCTGTTTTAAAAATTGGTACTTCTGGTGAAGCAGTGCGCTTTTTACAGCAAGTCCTGATTGCTCTTGGATATCAGATTTCCTTTGATGCAGTCTTCGGAACTGAAACTCAAAAAGTTGTCAAAAACTTCCAAGCAGAGGGTGATTTGGCAGATGATGGTATAGTTGGACCAAAAACTTGGCGTGCTTTAGGCGAAGCTATTTTAAAACTCACCTGCTGCTAATTTATTCTTTTGAGTTACTTTCGATTAATCGATTCCTTAACTAGATAACAAGAAAAAATAGCGATCGCTCTCCAACTGCTAGCGATCGCTATTTTTTTATCTCAAGTAATTAAGGATTTAAATTAGCTAAATAGATAAATTACCCTAGCGGGTACTGCATATTTTGCTCCAGAATAATTACTTTGGAAATGTAGAAACAAACATTCAATTTCTGGAGTCAAAAAAATGGAATCCACTACGCAAGCTACAACAATCAATATGCCCGTTTTGCAAAAGGGTACTTCTGGTGAAGCAGTGCGCTTTTTACAGCAAGTTCTGATTGCTATTAAATATCAGAAGGATCACTTCGATGCCCAGTTCAATGCTGAGACTGAATCTGCTGTCAAAAACTTCCAAAAAGCTCACGGTTTGAAAGTTGATGGTATCGTTGGGCCAAAAACTTGGCGTGCTTTAGGCGATGCTATTTTAAAACTCGCTTACTGATAATTCATCCCTTTGGGTTACTTTCGATTAATCGATTTATTAATTAGATAAGACTTGAAAATGGCGATCGCTCTTCTTGAAGAGAGATCGCTGTTTTTTATCTAAATTAATCAATGGTTTGAATTAGCTAAATAGGTAAATTACACTAGTGGGTACTGCATATTTCAATAGGGGAAAGTTACTTTAGAGATGTAGACACAAACATTTAATCTTTGGAGTCAATAAAATGCAAGTTCAATGTGAATGTTCTTTACCAACTTTGAGTAAAGGTAGCAAAGGTGATGATGTTAAATTCCTCCAAGAAATCCTCAATTCTTATGGTTATTCCTTAAAGGTTGACGGAGATTTTGGCAAACTTACTGAAGCTGCGGTTAAGAAATTTCAACAGAGTCGCGATTTAACAGTAGACGGAATTGTTGGCGAGAAAACTTGGAATGCTTTGCTTCCTGACGAGCCAAGTAAATACCCAATATTACGTCGTGATAGCACAGGTTATTATGTGACTTTGTTGCAAGATCGCCTAAATGTAATCGGTTATCCTTTGAAGATCGATGGCATCTTTGGAGAAAAAACAGAAGCAGCTGTAAAAATGTTCCAAAAAGCTCAAGGTTTGGTAGTTGATGGAATTGTCGGAAAATATACTTGGAGTGAACTCTACGCGATCGATTATTAATTTTCACTAATTAATCCCGATTGTTATCAGTAATTCTAAGTTATTTTCGATTAGTTCATAACCAACAATAGCGATCGCTCTTAAAGGGAGATATCGCTATTTTTTTATTTAAAGCTATTAATAGTTTTTAGGTAAACTACCCTTGGGGGTACTGCATATTTTACTCCATAAGAGTTAATTTAGAAATGTAGAAACAAACATTCAATTTCTGGAGTAAATAAAATGCCATCTAGACCAGTTATCAGTTCAGGCAGCAAAGGCAACGATGTAAAATACTTACAACAACTCCTCAATAAAAAAGGTTACTCTTTAAAAGTTGACGGAGATTTTGGGCCACATACTGTAGCAGCAGTTAAGCAATTTCAAAAGAGTCACGGTTTAGCAGTAGACGGAGTTGTTGGGCCAAAAACTTGGAATGCTTTGCTTTCTTAGTAAGCCAGTTTTTTCCCAACTTTAAGTCATGGTAGCAGAGATTATTATGTTACTTTCTGGCAAGAACGTTGGAATATATTTGATTATCCTGTGACGAGCGATGACATCTTTGGGCAAAAACGGAAGCTACTGTTAAAAACTTCCAAAAATATTGAAATTTGCTAATTGATGGAATTGTCAGTTCAAAAGATTGAAAGGCACTAAATCAAATTGATTTTAATTATTGATCGCCCTTTTGGGTAAGTCAACATTAATCAATCACAGGTTAATTTGTAATTGTTGAAATACAGTTCTTGCTGTATTTGGGAAACATCAACATACTGTGTCAAGGTTACTGTTCATTTAGCGATCGCTTCGCTGTCCACCTAGCGATCGCTATTTTTATGAGTGATTATGTTGTTCTAACAAACGTTGTGCTCTTGGTTTATAAAGCAGATAGAACAAAGATTCTAAATATCGTAACAAATCTTCTCGGTTTTCCTGAGAAGTAAAGTTCCAAAAGCCATAAATCCGCGCCAAAGATAACAATTTGTTAGTGTGTATTTTCCAAGTGTAGGTGCTATAAACCCGTTCTATTCCTCGCTGAGAAATTTCCTCCCAATACCTTGAGTTTTGATCGCAATTAGAGATAAACTCCATAATTTTCTCTGCGGTTTCTTCTAAGTTGGTTGGGTTAATATAAAACCCGTTTACTTTGTCTTGAATAATTTCTAATGGCCCACCAAATTGAGTTGCAAAAGTTGGTAATCCCGAAATCATTGCTTCTAAGATAGTTAAACCGAAAGCTTCAAACAAAGCAGGTTGAACAAAAATGCCTTGGCGATCGGCAATTATCCGATAAATTTCTCCTGAATCATTCTTCGGTAAACGCACACCTAACCAACGAATTTTACCGTAGAGATTGTGTTCTTCAATAATGCGGTAAAGCTTTTCAATTTCGTCTTTTTCCTCATTATCGTCCGAATCTTCAACCTGCAATTTACCTGCAATTAAAATGAGGTTATAACGTTCTTGTAAAGCTTGACTTTTGCCAAAGCATTCTGCTAAACCAGTCATATTTTTAATTCGGTCAAGACGCGCCATTGAAAACAACGGACGCTTGCTAGGATCGTCCAATTTGCCAAAAATATGTTCGGGGTCTTCTTGAATGAATAACATTTGTTCTAGTCGGTCGCGATCGCTAGGAATTCTTTCTTCTTCAAGGTTATAAGGTAAATAAACATTTTCATTCACCCCAGGCGGTACTACATTAAATTTTGGACTAAACAATTCAATGCCATTCACCACATGATAAAGTTCGGGCATCGTGAAACATTTGTAAGACTCATACTGTCCCACACTATCCGGTGTCCCCACAATTTCTTGATAAGTGCTACTGATGATGAAATTCGCAGCATTCATAGCAATTAAATCAGCAGTAAATTGCAAAGAAAAATGATATTTATCGTCTGATTCTTGCCAGTAAAGATTGCTAAATAAATACTTAGATTTTTCCAAAGCATGAGCAATATTACATTGAGTGACTTTCAACCGTCTGGACAACAAGAAAGCTACTAAATTACCATCTGAATAGTTACCGACAATAAAATCTGGTCGTCCTTGAAACTCTGCCAAAAGTTCTCTTTCTGCATCTATAGCGTAAGTTTCTAAATAAGGCCAAATTTCAAATCGCGAAATCCAATTGTGAGTAATATTCGGGTTATATTCCCGGAAAGGTACGCGCAAAATCCAAGCGTTTTCTGTCCCGTGAACTTTCTCCAAACGTTGATTAGAACGAGTGCCATCACTATTAGGAATTAAGCGGGTGAGAATAATTACTTTTGATTGCACACCCAAAACATCTAATCCGGTTAATGATATATGTTCTTGTAAATCTTGTTCTAAACTTTTTGCTTGGTCAAGCACATAAACTACCTGTCCTCCTGTGTCTGGACGACCTAAAACGCCTTCTTGTCCAAACCATCCGTGAGGCGAAACTAAAACCACACGAAAAATCATGGGAATGCGAGAAATAAATGCTTCCAAAGTTTGCGGATCTGGAGAATCAATTAATTCATCAAGCAAGGACAAAGTTTCTCGCACTCTATTAGCTGTATTTCCCCAACCTGGTTCAAATCCCATTGCTTGTAATTCATAGCGGAATTGTTCGTAGGGTTCATTGGTTGGACGATTACTAACAAATTTTAATCCTTGCTTGACGCGATCGGAAAGTTCTTGCTGGGATTTAATGCGATCGTTAATTAGTAGTTGTAAATTATTGTAGGAATGTAAGCTGAGAAATTTATATAAAGCTTCTAACCATTTTTGCGAATCTTGCAATAATTTACTAGAAAGGAAACGGTTTAGGAATTGTACTCCTTTGCCGATATTTTTCGGATCGCGAATTGTGGGAGAATAGTCGTAAAAAGGGCCGAAATCAATTTCAAATATGTCCCCTTCATTGGGATGAAAATGGTTAACCAGTAAGTCTCGTACATCCAGCAATTCCTGTACGGTCAGGGGTTGAATTTTAAAATCTTCTGTGAGTCGATAAACTTCTTGGGAGGCAATTTTGGGACGAATTATTAAGCAAAGGCTACCATCTTCAATAATAATCTCTTGAGTATAATATATCAGTTTACCAAAATTTGAGTGTTCTTGAAATTCCGAAGATTTTTGGTAATTAATGCAGTAATTAACAAAACTATTCAGAATATCATTGCGGAGTAAATATCGTTTTTCTTGATGACGCAAATCGCTGATAAAATGCCGTAAATCAGTTTTTTCTTCACTATTAATTACCGCATGGAGTAGATCGGACATAGTACCTTCCTTTAACTTACTTCTTTTATTAAGCCACATATTGTTACGGGCAATTCATGTATCGTAAGTATGATTAATGTTGAAAGAAAGTTAAGGGTAAAAGCATTCAAGTCACAATTTATAAGCTTAAACGTAAATTTTTTAACCGAATGCTGATACCACTCAACTTTATCCTATAAGTTGTAAATTTCGCCGTATTTGTTACGGATGTAACTAATAAATGGTTCAATGCTCAAGCTGCTACCAGTTACTCGTTGAATTAATTCAGCAGTGGTATATTTGGAACCATGATCGTAGATATTTTTTTGTAACCAATTGAGGAGAGTACTAAAATTACCCTGCTGAATTTGAGTCGAAATTTCTGGATGGGCTTTGAGTGCTGCGGCAAAAAATTGGGAACTCATAATGTTACCTAAAGTATAGCATTGGAACATTCCGCCAATCCTGCCTGTGTACCAATGTACGTCTTGCATCACGCCTTGGCTATTATTAGGAGGAACAATTCCTAAGTCAGATTTGTAGCGATCGTTCCAAGCTTCAGGAAGGTCTTTGACAGCAAGTTTCCCTTCTAACATGGCTAATTCTAAATCAAACCGAATCATTACATGAAGATTGTAAGTAACTTCGTCGGAGTCGGTACGAATTAGCGATCGCTCTACTTTATTAATTGCTCGATAAAATCTTTCTAGAGAAACATTACCTAATTGATTAGGAAAAAATTCTTGTAATTGCGGATAAAAATATTGCCAAAATCCGCGACTTCTCCCCACTAAATTTTCCCACAATCGAGATTGACTTTCATGCACTCCCGAAGATGTACCGTCAGCTAAAGGTGTACCTTCAAATTCTGAATTAATCCCCTGTTCATACATCGCATGACCAGTTTCATGAATTGCACTAAATAATGCTTGACCAAGGTGATTTTCGTAAACGCGAGTGGTAATTCTCACATCACCAATGGAAAAGCTAGTCATGAAGGGATGTAAGGTTTTATCCTGTCTTCCTCGGTGAAGATCGTAACCGATTTTTTCAATTACTTTGAGACTAAAAGCAATTTGTTCTGCTTCAGGAAAATGTTGCTGTAAACAAGAATCATCAGCGGGAGTTTGGGAAGTAATAGTTTCGACGATGGGAACAAGTTCTTGGCGTAGTTGGGCAAAAAGCGATCGCAAACCAGCCGCTTTCATCCCATAATCAACCCCATCAATTAACGGATCGGCAATATGTTCATAACCGGGAAAAAAGTTAGCATATTCCTGAGACAATTCGAGGGTTTTTTCTAAATATGGTTGTACAGCCGCAAAGTTATTTTCCGGTCGTGCTTTCGCCCATGCGCCATAAGACTGTGCCCGATGTAAAGAGAATTTTGCCATAAATTGGGCGGGTACTTGCAGGGCGCGATCGTACAAACGCCGAGTCACCCGGATTAAACTTGCTTCATCCGAATTGTATGAAAGACTTTCTTCATAAGGACGTAAATTTTCTAACAATTCGCCAATAGCCGGATCGGTAAACTTTTCATGGGCGATTTGTCTGAGAGTTGCTATTTGCCTACCTCTGGCGGCTGCACCTCCAGGAGGCATATAAGTCGCCTGATCCCAGTACAAAACAGCGGCAGCTGATTCAATATCTTTAATTTCAATCAGGCGAGTTTTTAGCTCTTGGAGTTTCGGTTCTATCTTTTGCAGAGTTTGCATGGTTGGGTATTGTATCGTTATTGATTATAGTTTGACGCAACTTAGCAAAACATACTTCAAATCCAATTACCTATTTCCTCTCAGTAATTTATTAATTAGACCCAGCACAACTGCAAAAATTGCTGAACCAATAACAGACCAAATTATCGGAAAAGGTTTACCCCCAATATTTAAAGCATAAAAAACAGGCAAATGAAATTCCTTTGCTACCCACAGCCCAATGTAAGCTCCGATAATACCGACAATTATGGATGCTAAACAGCCCCCAGCCGAGTAACCAACTAATGTTTGTCCAAGACTGCCACAAATCGCCGCAATTACCAACAAAACAATTAGTTCTATGAGTGACATAAATGCTCCTAATTCGCTGTCTAAGAAAGAATTTTCTTCATTATTCAGGAGATATCGTAAATTTTACAACTTTTTTAATTTAAAATTACATATTCTTCATAATTTTCAATAAGGGTTGTTTCAGTAAAATTTGTACCTTATCAATTTCTCGTTTACGTATTTTTAAAGTTGGCGATCGGTGAAATAAACTTAAGAGTGCTTGGTTAATGATTACCTCAAAGTATTGCAGTTGTCAGATAAAGGGAAAATTGTCGCTCCTCCTTAATATATTTCTTGGCAGAACAGTCAAATAGATGTTATTGTTATTTCAAAGACGCATTAAATACCTGATTTTAGATGAAAAAATGAAATATACTTCACAAAAAAGTTGTCAAAACTTGTATAATTATTGGCAGACAAAAGCAGGATAAATCAAAGGATTGGCAACCAATTCGTGACGATTCTTGCAAAATAGCTCAAACTCTAGTAAAACTTAAATTCGTTCCATAAAACTTACTAAATTAGTAAGTTTTACCAAAGGACAGTCATCAAAAATAAAATTAGTTCAAGTTTTGCGGTAAAACACCAGGGTCATTTAATAGTTAATCTACGCATCTACAACTAGCTCAGGAAAAATGAAAAAAATCGTAATTTTATCCTGCTGAATTTTTCAGCTAGCTTTAGCTCGTCTGAATAAGTCGCATTTATTAAGGGTGCAAAACAAAAAATTTTTTTTCAGGTGACAAAACAGAATTCAGTCCCCAAAAAGATCAATTTTTAATAGTCAATAGAGAACATGGAATTAGTCAAAAATAAGAATAATCATCAAATGAAAAACAGCAATGAGCAAATAATTTACGATCATCTAATTAACTGTGTTCAAAATGAACAATCAGCAGAAATTATCGAACGCTTCCACCAATTATTTATTGATGGCATTGGTTATCCAGAAAGGGATATTGAGGAAGCTTTATATAAAATAATTGTTAATTTAGAAAGTCAGCAACAATTCAATTATATTATTAGCCGTTGCTGCTACATTTTAATCAATCGTTGGCAAATGCAGCCAAAAAGTAAAAATGCGATCGGCGAATTAATAGAACTATTTGAAAATTCATCCTCTAGATTTACGGGAATTGCTAGCCGTTCTCGCCTAGTGCAACGTTTGCAAGAATTAACCTCTAACTTTACTCAAAGTGAAGAGTACAAAATCTTACGACGTTTAGTTCCCGCATTGACTCCCCGAATTGTCACAGTTAATCAAGAAGCGAAATATCCGTTAGGTCAGTTAATTTCTCGCTATCCGTTTTTATACGATCATTGTTTGCTTGATGTAGAAAGTCCTTCCTTGCAAAAACAAACAGTTCAGGAAATTCAGAAACAGAGACAAAAACAAATTGAAATTAGTCTTTCTCAATATACACTTTACCTTTTAAGACAAGTGAAAACCGCTAAGCAAATTGATTCAGAAATTGGAGATAAAATCATCAAACCGATGAAAAATCCTACTTTATTAACTGATGAAAAACTTTACCTTGCTCTCCAAGAATTTGTTGGTAAAGTCAAAGACTCTTACACTTATCGCGACTTAGCTCAGGATTTTCTTTCTCAAGCTAGCCAACATAAAAATTACCGAGGGTTTAAATCATACTTGTACGATTATCTAATTGATTCTGTCGAGCCGAAATATGGCAAGCATCAATTTAATAATCGACTTCACCAGCATTTAAAAAACTTATTTTCAGACAAAGATTCCCAAAAATTAAATGAAGTTTTAATTATGCAGACTTGTAGCGAACTATTCAACTTTTTGGTAGAAAGTCCCGCCAATCCCAACTATTATTTATTTCTCGATTTGGTGGCTAATCTTGGCCCCCGTCGAACGATCGGACTATTACTAAAAATAGCTTTGCTCTCCAACAAAGTTAAGCCACTTTTAGAAAGAAGATTTTCTATCTTATTTAGTTACTATGAATCGCAAACAGTAGAAGATTTACGGTGGTTAGTGCAATCTTTGGAAAATTTAAATGTGGCTTTGGTAACAAATTTTGGTGCAGTCGATGTATCTTTTATTAAGCACAGTTTTAATTAGACTATAAACTTGTGCTTATATAAAGTAAATACAGTTAAAATGAACAGGAAGCAATTGAGCAATTAAAAACTATGCGAGTATTGGATGTTTTAGCGATCGCTAAATTCTATTAGACAACAAATGAAGAATACAGAAAAACTAAAGCTTATATTCGGATGCTAGATTATTTGCGGTTGCTAATTCTGGAATATTTAATAAATTTAGGTTAATTGTCGCAAACGATAACCCATGCTGTGAACTGTTTCGATTAAATTATCTGGCGCACCCGCAGCTTTTAATTTTTGCCGCAAACTCCTAATATGCACTTTCACTGTATCTTCTTCTGGGGGTGCTTCCAAAGACCAAATGTGTTCAATGATCACGCTGCGACTGAGAACACGCCGACCACTTCTGAGCAATAATTCTAACAAGCTGTATTCTTTAGGAGTTAAATGTAGGGGTTTATCTCCATAACTCACTTCGTAAGTACTCGGATCTAAACGCAGATTTCCCCATTCTAAAATTGGAGCTGAACAGGAATTTCCTCGCCGCAATAAAGCGCGAACTCTGGCAAATAATTCGCCTAAATCTACAGGTTTAACAACGTAATCATCTGCACCAGCATCTAAGCCATTGATTTTATCTGTGACGGTATCACAAGCGGTGAGCATGAGTACAGGCATACTGTAACCGTGCGATCGCAAACGCTGACAAAGACTCACCCCATCCAACTCTGGCAACATCAAATCTAAAAGCATCAAGTCATAATTGAGTACCTTGACTTGTTCCCATCCTGATTCCCCATCACTCACCACATCAACAACATAGCGCTGATCGGTCAGTGCTTCTGCTAACGTTTCCGCAAGGCGCAAATCATCTTCAACCAGAAGAATCCTCATAAGCACAAATTTTTCGCCAAAATTAATAACCTTTTGGCAGCAAGAGTTCGGCAGTTGAGAAAATCTTACCTTCTTTGGTGGACATTATTTTGGCTAAACATTCGCAATAAAAGTTAAGATTTTTTACAAAAACTTGTAATATTAACTCAAGTCTTTGTTTCCGTTTGTAACAAATTACTCAATTCGTTACAATCTTTCCGATTTCTTTACCGTTTCCTCACCAATTTTTTTACTTTCGGAAGGTAAGGTTCTACTCAAGCTGAAATTTTGACAGCCGCAATTTATAAAACCTAAGCAACTTAGGAGATTAAAAAAAATGCTCGACGCTTTCTCCAGAGTAGTTGATCAAGCTGATAAGAAAGGTGCTTACCTAAGCGACGATCAAGTAAATGCTTTGTCCAACATGGTTGCCGAAAGCAACAAGCGCTTGGACGTAGTTAACCGCCTCACCAGCAACGCTTCCACCATCACCGCTAATGCTTATCGCGCATTAGTTGCAGAAGAACCCCAAGTATTTGGCCCTGGTGGTGCTTGCTTCCACAACCGCAACCAAGCTGCTTGCATTCGTGACTTAGGATTCATTTTACGCTATGTCACCTACTCAGTACTAGCGGGCGATGCCAGCGCAATGGATGACCGTTGCTTAAATGGTTTGCGCGAAACCTATCAAGCTTTAGGAACTCCTGGTGGTACTGTTGCTAAAGGCATCCAAAAAATGAAAGATGCGGCAATTCAAATTGCTAACGATTCCAATGGAATTACCAAAGGAGATTGCAGCGCCATAATGTCAGAATTGGCTGGTTATTTCGATCGAGCTGCTGGCGCAGTTGCCTAGTAAGAAGGCAGAAGGCAGAAGGTAAGGAAAGGTTTATTAGCCTTTTTCATCTGCCATCCTGCACAATGAATCGAATTTAAGTTACACACCTCAGATTACACCACAGCTTAATCAAAGCATTGAGGAGAAGAAAGATATCATGAAAACCCCGATCACAGAAGCAATTGCAGCAGCAGATTCTCGTGGCGCTTACCTCAGCAACACCGAAGTGCAAGCGATTTTCGGTCGCTTTAACCGTGCCCGTGCTGGACTAGAAGCTGCCAAAGCATTTAACAATAATGGCAAAAAGTGGGCAGAAGCAGCTGCTAACCATGTGTATCAAAAGTTCCCTTACACCACCCAAATGCAAGGGCCACAATATGCTTCTACCCAAGAAGGCAAAAACAAGTGTGTACGGGATATTGACCACTACCTGCGTACCATTAGCTACTGCTGTGTTGTCGGTGGTACAGGGCCACTCGATGAATATGTATTAGCAGGTGTGAAAGAATTCAACGCTGCTTTGGGATTGTCTCCCAGCTGGTATGTTGCAGCATTAGAATTCGTTCGTGATAATCATGGTTTGTCTGGTGATGCCGCAGGTGAAGCCAACATTTACCTCAACTACGCCATCAACGCACTAAGCTAGCACAAAAAAAGGCAGAAGGCAGAAGGCAGAAGGCAGAAGGAAAGAAGGAAAGAAGGTTTTTAGCCTCGATCCTTGTCTCTTAACCAAGAAATTATCTGCAAAACTCGCTCCTCCTGTCACTGCACTAACTCGTTCTTAGTCATTGGTCATTAGTTATTTGTCATTAGTTGTTTGTCATTAGTGATTAATCCACAATTAATTAAAAATGACAAATCACAAAAGACAAATGACAATTGACCAATGACAAAAACGTTTTTTAATGGAGCATAAAACATGAGTCTTTTAACGGAAGATCGCTTAGGCATTAGCGGCGCAGTTGGTAAGAAATTTGAACTGCGTCGCAATTGGACAGAAGATGAGTTGCAACAAGTTTTTCGCGCTGCTTACGAGCACGTTTTCGGACGGGAAAGAGTTTACACCAGTGGTGTATTTTCTAGCGCCGAAGCTTTGTTAAGAAATGGCAGCATTAATGTGCGGCAATTTATTGCAATTTTAGCTAAATCGGAATTTTACAAAGAGCGCTTTTTCTACAATAAATCCCAAGTGCGGTTCATCGAATTGAATTATAAGCACTTATTGGGACGCGCTCCTTACGATCAATCAGAGATTGCGTATCACGTTGATATTTATGCTTCTCAGGGCTACGAAGCAGAAATAGATTCTTACATTTATAGCCCAGAATATGACTCTGCTTTTGGTGATTATACCGTTCCTTATTATCGGGGATTTAAATCAATTGCCGGACAAAAAACCGTAGGCTTTAACCGTTTGTTTAGCCTATATCGGGGAAATGGAAATAGCGATAATGCTCAGTATGGAGGCAAAGATTCCAAACTGCGGATGCGAATTTCCATGAATTTGGCAAATGGTATTACTCCACCAACAGTTACTACCAGAAGTATTGCTAGCAGTGCGGGGACTTTACGTAGTGCTCCCACCAGAGGAGATGCTCGCGTATATTTGGTAGAAGTAATTGTGGGCGGAGTTGGTACAAAAGTTGCAGTGCGTCGCAGTCGCCAAGTCTATTCTGTACCCTTCGATCAATTGTCAGAAAAATTCCAAGAAATTCATAAGCGGGGCGGCAAAATTGTCAGCATTACACCTGCTCAGTAATTGGTGATTGGGGACTGGGGACTGGGGACTGGGAATTGGTGATAGGTAATGGGTGATTGGGATGTTCCTTTTCCCTTATCTAGATATCATTAATAACTGAAAACCCAAATTTCAGGTAAAAAAAATTTCCCAATACCCAATCCCTAGTCCCTAGTCCCTAATAATAATCAACAATTTTTATGACTGCTACTTACTCGACAGAACCAATTAATTCGGCAAAAAGTGCGATCGCAGCTTTAACAGGAGATGATAATCAAACTCGTTATTATGCTGCTTGGTGGTTAGGTAAAAATAAAATACAGGAAGCTTGTCCTTTTTTATGTGAAGCTTTGCGGGATGAACGGTATCGTACTAAACAGGGTGGATATCCTTTAAGAAGACAAGCGGCGAGGGCTTTAGGACAGTTAAAAAATACCCAAGCTTTACCTGATTTATTAACAGCTTTAGATTGTGAAGATTTGAATTTAAGGGAAGCTGTGGTACAAGCGATCGCAGCGATTGGCGATCGACAAGCAATTCCGGCTTTAATTAGTCTTTTAAAATCCAATTCCCCGCAACCTTACGAAGCAATAATTGAAGCTTTAGGAACTTTACAAGCATGGGAAGCACGGGCTTTAGTTGAACCTTTTTTACGGGATAGATCGGAGAGGGTGCAATGTGCCGCAGCGAGATATCTTTATTTATTGACACAGGAACCGCAATATATAGAAAGGTTGATCCAAAATCTCAGTCATGAGAATGTATATTTGCGGTGGGCAGCTGCTTTTGATTTGGGTGCGATCGGACATTTAACCGCAGCAGAAGCGATAATTTCTGCAAAAGTTGCTGATAGTTTAAAGCTGTTGAATTTGAAGCGCATTTTAGAAGCATTGCTTGCAGAAGAAGCAGAGAATGGAACATCTTTACCAGAAAAAAGTTTGTTGTTGGGTGCTATCGATCGATTGTTACTACCGGAAAATCGGGAAGCTACTGTAAATAATGAGGAAGCGATCGCCTTTTTAATTGAAAAATTGTACTATAATCATCCAGGCATTTCATCAACAGTAGTAGAATCATTAGTACAAAGAGGAACCGAAACAGTAGAACCTTTGATCGCTGCTTTTTTAACTTGTAAAGATCACGGAGTTCAAGGTTTTATTATCCAAGCATTAGCTCGAATTGCTGATATTCGCGCCCTCGATTTATTAATCGAAGTTGTAGGAATAGAAGTAGCCAATCACTGTCAAGGAAGCGTGCGAAGAATGGCAGCGAGAGGATTAGGAAAAATCGGCAGCACAACAAACGATATTTCTGCGATCGATCGTTGCATAGAAAAACTGAATTGGGCATTATCTAACGTCGAAGATTGGGCATTACGCTATGCAGCGATCGTCTCCTTACAACAAATTGCTACCCCAGAAACTCAGAAAATTTTAGAACAATCATTAGGTCAACAAACCGATCAAATTGTCAGATTACGTTGTCAAACCGCCTTAGAAAATTGGCAATCTGCTAGAATTGAAATTAACACCTAAAATTCATCTGCGTTTATCTGCGTACTCTACGAAAAGGCTAAGCCTACATCTGCGGTTTAAATATCTTTCCCCTTAGCTTCTATCGCCTACGTTAAACTCCTACACGCCTGGAATTGGTGAAGTGACAATGAATTATCCCACTCCTTTTTGGGGTGGGAATTTTGTATTATAAAATTAACCTATTGAAAACAATCCAAAATCTAGGAGTTTTTACGACAAATAGGCACAGATAGTATATAGATGTTAACTGTTTTTGCCGGATTTCTCTTTTAGTACGCAGATGAGCACAGATAATTTTTTATCACTCTTTCTTTCCTCTGCGTCTCTGCGTCTCTGCATCTCTGCGGTTTTAATAATAAAATCTATCAACTTCACCCAAAATGCTTTTAATCATCCTCACAATTAACATTCTAATTTTACTGACAGCATATTACCTATTAAACCAAGAAATTACCAAACGCCAACAAACAGAAATAGTTCTCCGCCAACAAACAGAAAGAGAGAGATTAGTTACCCAAATTGCCCATCATATTCGGGAATCATTAAACTTAGAAGAAGTATTAGTGACAACTGTAGCCGAAGTTCGACAATTTTTGGGATGCGATCGCGTACTGATTTATCGCCTTTGGCCAGATGGAACAGGTACAGCAATTACCGAAACAGTATTACCAGAATGGCCCTTAATTTTAGGACAATCATTTCCTGAAGAAGTATTTCCCCAAGAGTATCATCAAGCTTATTCAAAAGGCAAAACTCGCGCCATTACTGATATTGAAAAATCAGACATCGAACCTTGCTTAATAGAATTTGTCAAACAATTCGGTGTGAAAGCAAAGTTAGTAGTTCCGATTTTACAAGGAGAAAACCTTTGGGGATTACTCATTGCTCATCATTGTAGCAGTCCGCGACAATGGGAAGCATCAGAAGTAGAATTAATGAAACAATTAGCGACACAAGTAGCGATCGCAATTCAACAATCAGAACTTTACGAACAATTGCAAGAACTCAACGCCGACTTAGAAATTCGCGTGCAACAACGTACCGAAGAATTAGCATTAGCCAATGAAGCTTTGCGCCACACAAATCATACTTTACAAGCCTTAATTTTTGCATCTCCACGCGCCATTTTTACCTTAGATTTAAATGGTAACGTGAACATTTGGAATCCAGCAGCGGAAAGAATTTTTGGGTGGACAGAGGCGGAAATTAGCGATCGGCCTAATCCCATAGTTCCCGAAGATAAAATCGAAGAATTCCGATCATTAAAACAAAGCGTTTTGCAAGGAACAATTCATTATACAGGCGAATTACGCCGACAGAAAAAAGACGGAACACCAATAGATATTAGCTTTTCTGCTGCACCTTTAAAAGATAGCGAAGGAAACGTTAATGGTTTAGTAGCCGTAGTTGCTGACATCACCGAACAAAAACGCCAAGAAGAACAATTACGTCTACTTCAGTCAGTGGTTATTAACACAAATGATGCCGTTTTAATCACCGAAGCTGCGCCAATTGATGAACCTGGGCCTCGGATTCTTTATGCTAACAAAGCATTTACCAGCATGACTGGTTATACATTAGAAGAAGTGTTAGGAAAAACCCCCCGAATTCTCCAAGGGGCAAAAACTGATCCCGCCGAATTAAAGAAAGTTAGAGAAGCACTTTCTCGTTGGGAATCAGTCACAATTGAAGTAATTAATTATCGCAAAGATGGTTCAGAATTTTGGGTAGAATTTAGTGTTGTTCCTGTTGCAGATAAAACTGGTTGGTACACACATTGGATCTCTGTCCAACGAGATATTACTGAAAGAAAAGAGGCGGAAGAAGCTTTACGAAGAAGTGAAGAAAGATTCCGCTCTTTAATCGAAAATGCTTTAGATATTATCACCATTATTGATGCCGATGGTATTATCAGTTACGAAAGTCCATCAGTTGAAAAAGTTTTAAGTTACGCCTCTGCTGACTTAGTGGGAAAGAACATTTTTGAATATATTCACCCAGATGATGTTAGCAACGCTTTACGAACTTTTACTAACACAATTCAAAATCCGGGAACTGGGTTATCGATCGAATTTCGTCGTCGTCACAAAGACGGAACTTGGCGAATTTTTGAAGCGATTAGTCAGAAGTTTGTAGACCATGCGGAAACTACCAGAATTTTTGTCAATTCTCGCGATATTACTGAACGCAAACGTTTAGATGAAATTCGCCTCGCCTTGGAAAAAGAGAAAGAAATTAGTGCTTTAAAAGTGCGCTTTTTTTCAATGGCATCCCATGAATTTCGCACCCCTTTAAGTACAATTCTAGCCGCAGCGCAACTTTTAGAAAACAGCAGTACTCAAGGGAATCAAAATGATAAAATTACCCGGAATTTAAACAGAATCCAATCTTCTGTAAAAACGATGATTCAGTTATTGGATGATATATTAACTATTAATCGTGCTGAAACTGGAAAATTAGAATTTAAGCCACAGGTTTTAAATTTAGAAAGTTTTTGTTTGAATGTTATCGAAGAAATACGTTTAAGTCAAGGGGCAAATCATCAAATTAGGTTTGGATGTGTTGGGGAATGTAGTCGCGCTTATTTAGATGAAAGATTGCTCAAGTCAATTTTATCAAATCTGCTTTCTAATGCAATTAAATATTCTCCCCAAGGTAGCAACATTTATTTTAGTTTAGAGTGTGATGGAAATAATACTGTTTTGCGAATTCGCGACCGAGGAATTGGCATTTCTGAAGCGGATCAAAAACAGTTATTTGAACCGTTTCATCGCGGGAAAAATGTGCGGAATATTCCAGGAACGGGGCTAGGACTTGTGGTGGTGAAAAAGTGTGTAGAGTTGCATGGCGGGAGTATTAATTTGAAGAGTGAAGTAGGGGTGGGGACGACTTTTACAGTGATTTTGCCGTTGGGGAAATAAGAGTAAATTGTATAGTAACTCAAGTTGCTAGTTACAAGTCTGACTCTTTCTTAGCCCCCCTTACTCAAAGGGGGAACAAGAAAGAATTAATAACTAGCAACTTGAGTTACTAGCCATTTTTCTAGGTAAGTAACTCGCCATTTATCCGATGTCGCACAAGGGGATAATTCTGCATTCTAGAAATAAGCGATATCAAAGGAATGATATGGTAAATTCAGCAACAGAGAGTGGGAATTTATTACAACAACTCTCAAACAATTTGGCGGATATTGTGGAACAGTCGGGGCGTTCTGTAGTGGCAGTGAATGGACGCAGGCGGATGTCTTCTGCGGGTGTGCATTGGCGATCGGGAATTGTGGTCACAGCAGATCATACTATTAATAGAGAAGAAGATATTACTGTTACTTTGTCAGACGATCGCACAATTACCGCAACTTTAATTGGGCGCGACTCCGGCACTGATTTAGCATTACTGCGATTAGCAGAAACCGACGCTTTACCCACAGCAAATTTAAGCAATAGTACAGAATTAAGAGTAGGAGAAATGGTGTTAGCGATCGCACGTTTCCCAGAAAGCGGCATTAGTGCCAGTTTAGGAGTAATTAGCACTTTAGGCGGCACTTGGCGCACTTGGCATGGAGGCAAAATAGACCAATTTATTCGTCCTTCAGTAATGCTTTATCCCGGTTTTTCTGGCGGTTCATTAGTTAATGCCCAAGGAAAAGTTGTTGGCATTAATACTGCTGGCCCTCGGCAATTAGTCTTAACGATTCCTACTTCCACAGTCAACCGAGTAGTTGAGCAAATATTAACCGGAAAACGCATCAAACCAGGTTATTTAGGTTTAGGAATGCAACCCATACAATTGCCTCAAGCACTGCGAAAACAATTAAATATTTCTGGAATTGGCGGAGTAATTATTGTTAGCGTTGAACCAGATGCACCCGCAGATAAAGCAGGAATATTAATAGGTGATATTTTGGTGGCGCTAAATGACAAACCAATTAATGATGTCAGCGATGTTCACGCCATGCTCGATCCCGAAAGAGTAGGCAAACCTTTAAACGCTCAAATTATTCGCGGTGGCACTTTAACCCAAATCACAATTATTGTCGGAGAAAAGGAATAATTGGGGACTGACAGGCAAGATGCCTGTCCTACGGGATGGGGATTTTCACATTTAGAATTAACAAGGAAAATAGAGATGATTTGGGCAAATTTAGCTGCGGAATTAACAGAAATAACGGAAGAATTGCGACGTTCAAATGTGCAAGTTCGCGGCAGGAAAAGGGGTGTTGGTTCTGGGGTAATTTGGAGTAGTGATGGAGTCATCATTACTAACGATCATGTTGTTAGCCGAAGGGGAAATACAGAAGTAGAACTTGCTGATGGCAGAGTTTTAATGGCAACTATTACTGCTAGAAATTCGCAGCGAGATTTAGTAGCATTAAAAGTAGATGCTACAGACCTGCCAGCAGCACAAATAGGAGATTCAGAAAACCTCCGAGTTGGGGAATTAGTATTAGCAGTTGGTAATCCTTTGGGATTAATGGGCGCAGTAACTACGGGGATTATTCACAGTGTTGGTACAACTGAATTTAGTCGGCGCAATTGGATACAAGCAGATATTAAACTCGCACCGGGAAATTCTGGTGGGCCTTTAGCAAATGTGCAAGGTCAGGTAATAGGAATTAACACCATGATTGTGAATGGTCGAGGGTTTGCTGTCCCTAGCAATGTGGTGCAACAATTTTTGAGTAATTACCCAGCCCGTCCTTATTTGGGTGTGACTTTGCAACCTGTTTTAGTTGCTTTTAATTCTAGACCTGGTTTTGGGTTGTTAATTACTGAAGTGGTGGCGGGAAGTCCGGCAGAAGTTGCGAAACTGCAAGTTGGCGATGTGTTAACTGGTGTTAGAGGAATTCCTTTTCACAAACCAAATGAGTTATTTCGGATTTTGGAAAATTCTCATGTTGGTGATGGACTAACGCTAAATTTCCAGCGTGATCATAGGCAAATGGTAGCGGATGTAGTGTTATGCAGCAGAGTTTCTTCGGCGGAGGCAGCGTGATTCGCGTTTTGGTAGTTGCAAACTCTGTAGTTATGCGGGCTGGACTGGAGGCGCTGATTACTACTAATTCTAATTTGGATGTAGTGGGCAGTTTCTCTAGTTCAGATTCTTTGGCGCAACAGGTGATGCAACTTCAGCCGGATGTATTGTTATGGGAGTGGGATGAGTCGGAAAATGATGGGGTTCCGACTCTATTTTCTTTGGAACCAGAGTTGGCTAATTTAGCGATCGTTTTGTTAGTCAATAATTGGCAAATTGTATCTTTGGCGGAAATTTTGCGTTTTGGGGTACGTGGCGTTTTACCCATTGAGGCGACGGCTGAAGAAATTATTCAGGCAATTATAGCAACGGCAACTGGGTTAACAGTTTTACATCCAGATATATTAGATTCTTTGGTATCAATTTTACCTACAAATACTCAACCTATACCTACTAAATTAAATCATCCTTTAACTAGTCGCGAGATTGAAGTTTTAACCATGTTGGCTGAAGGTTTGGGGAATAAAACTATTGCTCGTCGGCTAGGTATTTCTGAACATACAGTGAAATTTCACATTGCCTCAATTTTTAGTAAGCTCAATGCTTCTAGCCGCACTGAGGCGGTAATTTTAGGCGCTCGTCAAGGGCTGATTTTATTATAAGTTAGTATACTAATGAACATTTCCCTAGAGTACCAAAAGGTAAGCTTTTTGGTGCTATATCTTTAGTATCCTAGCATCGGATGTGAAGCTAAAGTTTATTTATCTAAATTTAACGAAAATTCAGTACAATATAATTTAACTAAGTTTTTTAGATTTCTCTTGACCAAAAACAGAGAAACTAATGCCAATTTAGGATAATAATTAATTTCATTTTTGCTTAATAAATTAAAGAGCAGTTAATCAAGTATGTTAATTCAATCGATCGATCGCTGGATGGGCAAAGCTGGGGGAAGAGTTCCTTTAAGAACTGTGTTAATAGTTCCTTTTGTGTTGCAAATTTTAGGAACGGTGGGAATAGTAGGATATCTTTCTTTTAGAAATGGTCAACAAGCAGTAAATGTCTTAGCTAGTCAATTAATGAGTGAAGTTGGCGATCGAGTTAAGCAAAATCTTCAAGTTTATGTAGGAACTCCGCATATCATCAATAAAAATAAGCTCAATATGATTAAAATGGGCTATTTAAATATGACAGAAATGGATGCTTGGGAAAAGTTTCTTTGGCATCAAGTTCAATTATATCCTTACATTAATTTTACTGCTGTAGCTAATGCCAAAGGAGAGTATCGTTCTGGAGAAAGAATGTCTAATGGTAATTTGATGATGAATATAGCAGGAACTAAGGTTAATAATAATTTTATTTCTTATCATACTAATGACAAGGGCGATCGTACTTCTGTTGCTGCCATGACTAAGGGAGATTTTGATCCCCGTAATTGGTTTTGGTATCAAAACGCAGTCAAAGCAGGTAAACCAACTTGGAGTGATGTTTTTATTTCTATTTTAGAGCCAACATTACTAATTAGTGGCACTGAACCAGTTTACAACCCCCAAGGAAATCAGTTAGAAGGAGTAATACATACAGCTATACGTTTAGATCATATTGGGAACTTTCTCAACAGTTTAAAAATTGGCAAAACTGGACAAGCATTTATTATCGAAAGAAATGGCACTCTCCTAGCAACTTCTACAGAAGAAAAACCTTTTCGCATTCAGCCAGACAACACTAGAAAATTAATTAAAGCCGAAGATAGCAGTAACTTATTAACTCAAGCAACAGCTCATTATTTATTCAATCGTTTGAAAACATTCAAGCAAATTCAATCTCCTCAACAAGTCAATTTTACTGTCAATGGTAAGCAGCAGTTCGTAAAAATTTTGCCATTTCAGGATGGTAAAGGTTTAGATTGGTTGATTATGGTGGTAGTTCCAGAAGCAGATTTTATGGAACAAATTAATGCTAATAGCCGCATGACAATTTTCTTATGTTTAGCAGCTTTAGGACTAGCTATAATTACTGGTATTTTAACTGCTCGTTGGGTGACTAAACCAATTTTGCGTTTAAATACAGCGGCTAAAGATATTGCTAAAGGTGATTGGGAAAAAACCATAGAAGTAAAACGTTCTGATGAATTAGGAGAATTAGCTAAATCTTTTAATTCAATGGCAGAACAACTACAAGAATCATTTACAAAATTAGAACAACGAGTAGCAGAACGTACAGAGGAATTAGTTAAAGCTAAAGAAGTAGCTGAAATTGCTAATCAAGCAAAAAGTACATTCCTTGCTAATATGAGTCATGAATTAAGAACACCTTTAAATGCAATTTTAGGATTTTCCCAAATTATTAATCGCCAGAAAACGTTGAGTTCCGATCAAAGAGAAAACATTGGTATTATTATGCGGAGTGGGGAACATTTGTTAACTCTAATTAATAATATTTTGGATTTATCTAAAATTGAAGCTGGACGAGTGACTTTAAACGAAAAAAACTTTGACCTTCATCGTTTGCTTAACGATTTAGAAGATATGTTTTACCTGAAGGCTGACGATAAAAATTTATATTTAGTGTTTGAGCTTCATCCGAATTTACCCCAGTATATTCGTACTGATGAGGTAAAGTTACGTCAAATTTTAATTAATCTGCTAAATAATGCACTAAAATTCACTCAAGAGGGTGGTGTGTCAGTTAGGGTGTCATTAGATAATACTAATTGGCAATACATTGAGCAAAAAACCACAACTAATGATGAACAAAAAATAAAAATTTACTTTGAGGTTGAAGATACTGGTTCTGGTATAGCACCAGAGGAATTAGTAAATCTATTTACAGCTTTTGTCCAAACTAAAAGTGGAAAAGATTCACAAGAAGGAACAGGCTTAGGCTTAGTGATTAGCCAACAATTTGTGCAATTAATGGATGGTGAAATGAGCGTTAATTCCCAAGTTGGTAAAGGAGCAAATTTTAAATTTTATGTCCAAGCTCAAATGGTTGATACTGCGGAAGTTCCCACTTATAAGCCTACTCGCCAAGTGATTGCCTTGGAACCAAATCAACCCAATTATCGAATTTTAATTGTTGATGATAAAGCATTAAATCGTCAACTATTAGTTAAATTGTTAAATCCCTTGGGTTTTGAATTGCAGGAAGCTGGTAATGGTGAGGAAGCGATCGCAATATGGGAAAAATGGGAACCACATTTAATTTTGATGGATATGCGAATGCCAGTCATGGATGGCTACACTGCTACCAAGCAGATTAAAGCAACCAAAAAAGGTCAATCTACCGCAATAATTGCGGTCACTGCTAGTGTTTTTGAAGAAGAAAGAACAATTGTTTTATCAGCAGGTTGCGATGACTTTTTGCGTAAACCATTTCGGGAAGCAGAAATTTTTGACATCATGAATAGACATATTGGAGTACGCTATATCTATGAGGATAAAAGCGATGATACACCTTCATTGTCGGAAGTTAATAACACTGTATTGACTGCGACTGATTTCCAAAATATACCTGAATCATTACTAGTTAATTTAAAAGAAGCAGTCATCAATATTGATGTAGAATCAGCCGAACTCATAATTAGAGAAATTTATCAGTATAATCCCGATGTAGCCAAATCAATCAAGAATTATATAGATAATTTTAATTATGAAAAAATTTTGCACTTAATAGCAGTAGATTAAGGAGGAGTATTAGTAGCGATGAATCCTGATTTAAAGAAAAATTATAAAGCTAACATTTTAGTTGTTGATGATACTCCAGCTAATTTACGGCTTTTGGTAGGAATGTTAACAGAAAATGGTTATAAAGTTCGTCCTGTCATGGATGGTGAACTAGCCTTGACAGGTGCTAAAGCTATACCACCAGACTTAATTTTACTGGATATTAATATGCCGAAAATGAACGGCTATGAAGTCTGTGAAAAATTAAAAGAGAATGAATTAACACGGGAAATTCCTGTAATCTTTATTAGTGCTTTGGATGATGTATTAGATAAAGTAAAAGCATTTCAAGTTGGGGGTGTAGATTATGTCACCAAACCATTTCAAGTAGAAGAAGTTTTGATGCGAGTGGAAACGCATTTAGCAATTCGTCAATTAGAAAAAAATCTTATTACTAAAAACCAAGATTTAGAAATGACTGTCCAACAGTTACAAAATACTCAGGAACAGTTAATTCAATCCGAAAAAATGGCGGCTTTAGGACAACTTGTAGCAGGAATAGCCCATGAAATTAATACTCCTTTGGGTGCAATTCGTTCATCAGTAGAAAATATTGCTGATTTTTTGAAAGAGAACTTATTGCAATTTCCTGACTTTTTCAATTCTTTAATGCCGGAATATCAGCAATATTTCTGGGAAATTTTACACAGATCGAGCGAACAAAAAAATAGTTTATCTAGTAAAGAAAAGCGTCAGTTAAAGAAATCCTTAATCAAAGAATTAGAGGCAAAAGAAATTAGTAATGCTGATACTATTGCCGATACTTTAGTTGATTTAGGGATTTACGATCGCATATCAAGCTTAGTTCCCCTATTTCAAGATGAAAAAGGCTCGCAAATATTAGAAAAAGCTTACCAAATTGCCAGTATTCAAAAAAGCACAGATACGATTAGAACAGCGACAGAAAAAGCGGCAAAAGTTGTATTTGCTTTAAAAAATTATGCGCGTTACGATCATACGGGAGAAAAAGTGCGATCGCAAATTCCAGAAGGTATAGACACAGTTTTAACTCTCTATAATAATCAACTAAAACATGGCATCGAAGTTACCAAAGATTATGAACCTAATTTACCATCCTTGTTATGTTACCCTGATGAATTAAACCAAGTTTGGACAAATTTAATTCATAATGCAATTCAGGCAATGGATTATAAAGGCCATTTAGCTATTAACATCACTCATCAAGGTGATAGCTTATTAGTTAGTATAACTGACAGCGGCAAGGGAATTCCTCCTGACATAATGCCCAGAATATTTGAACCATTTTTCACTACTAAACCCCCAGGAGAAGGTAGCGGTTTGGGACTGGACATTGTGCAAAAAATAATTCAAAAACATGATGGTAAAATTTTTGCAGAAAGTGTCCCAGGAAAAACAACTTTTAATGTAAATTTACCATTAAATCCCAACTCTTAACCCCAAATTTACATAGCAAAATTCAATCTAATTAAGGAGTAAAGTTTAATGTCTAAAGCAGCAATTTTGTGTGTTGATGATGAAGTAGTAGTACTAAATAGCTTAAAAATTCAGCTGAAAAGGGAATTTGGCGATGCCTATGTTTATGAGGTAGCCGAAAGTGCTGACGAAGCCTTAGAAATTATTGATGAATTACAATCAGAAGAAACTGATATTTTAGTAATTGTCTCTGATTGGTTGATGCCTGGTATTAAAGGCGATGAATTCTTAATTCGTGTGCATGAAAAATATCCCAAAATCATCAAAGTTATGCTGACAGGACAAGCTGATGAAACAGCAATTCAACGTGCCAAAGAAAAAGCTGCATTACACAATTGTTTATATAAACCTTGGAGTAGTCAGGAATTAATTGCCACAATAAAATCTGGCTTGGAAGGGTTATAAGCTGAAGTTATTCAAAAATTACTTTCATAATTTAAAATAATGAAAAAAAAGCAAATTTATAAATGGGGTAAATATGAAAAAACCGATAATCCTCTGTGTTGATGATGAGACAACTATTTTAGATAGTCTTAAAATAGAACTAAAAGCAATATTAGGCAATGATTATCTGATTGAAACTGCTGAATGTGGGTCTGATGCTTTAGATTTAATTGAAGAATTATTAGCAGATAATTATCAAATTCCTTTGGTTATTTCTGATTATATCATGCCTGATTTAAAAGGCGATGAACTATTAAAATTAATTCATAAAATTATTCCCAATACTCTCAAAATTATGCTCACTGGTCAAGCCGATTTAGAAGCAGTGGGAAATGCAATTAAATATGCCAGATTGTATCGTTATATCGCCAAACCTTGGCAAATAGAAGATTTAAAACTTACAGTTAAAGAAGCCGTACATAGCTACTTTTTGGAACAACAGCTGGCAGAGCAAAATGCTCAACTCCAGCGCATGAATCACAAGTTAGAAAGTATAGTTGAAGAACGCACAACAGCATTACGTCTTTCTGAGGAAAAGTTTGCTAAAGCTTTTCGCTCATCTCCCAATCCCATTACTATTACCAGGCTCAGTGACGGTTGCCATATTGAAGTAAATGATGCTTTTTGCCAAATGATTGGTTATAGCAATAAAGAGATTATAGGTAGTACAGCGATCGAATTAAACTTATGGGTAAATTTATCCGATCGTACCCGCTTATTTGAATTGTTAACTCAAAACAGCAGAATTCGCAATTTTGAGTTTGATTTTCGTACCAAAGACGGAGATATTAAAACGGCATTACTAGCAGCGGAAATTATTGAAGTAAGCGGAGAAACTTGTGTGATTTCCGTTAGCCAGGATATCACCGATCGCAAACAAGCAGAATTAGCATTACAACAAGCAAAAGAAGCAGCTGATAAAGCTAACCGTGCCAAAAGTGAATTTCTCTCCAATATGAGCCATGAATTACGAACTCCTCTGAATGCTATTTTAGGCTTTACTCAATTATTATTACGCGATATTTCTTTAAAACCTCAGCAACAAGAACAATTAGGAATTATCAACCGCAGTGGAGAACATTTACTCCAACTAATCAACAATATTTTACAAATGTCCAAAATTGAAGTAGGACGGGTAACAGTAGATAAAAATACTTTCGATCTGTATCGCCTGTTCAAGAGTCTAGATGAAATGTTGGAACTACAGGCTAAGAAAAAAGCTTTGCAATTAATTTTTGATTTTGCTCCGAACTTACCTCAATACATAGAAACTGATGAAAGTAAATTACGGCAAGTGTTAATTAATCTTCTGGGAAATGCCATTAAATTCACATCGGAAGGTGGGGTGACACTGCGAGTAAAATTAGCAGATGAAACTGGAAATCAAGAAAATGATCGTTCATTAAATTATTTATTTTTTGAGATTGAAGATACAGGAGCCGGAATTTCTCCTCAAGAAATCGATACTTTGTTTAAACCATTTATGCAAACTGAAACAGGTCGGCGATCGCAAGAAGGAACTGGTTTAGGTTTACCAATTAGCCGTCAATTTATTCAACTTATGGGAGGAGATATTACTGTTAGCAGTACCTTGGGTAAGGGTACTATTTTTAAATTTAATATTGCCATTAATATAGTTGAAAAAGATTTAGTACAAACTACTCAAGAAAACTGTCGAGTAGTTGCTATAGAACCCGGACAACCTGAGTATCGTATCTTAGTAGTGGACGATCGCTTAGAAAGTCGTCTTTTATTAGTAAAACTATTAGCATCCCTTGGCTTCTCTGTGCAGGAAGCAGAAAATGGTCAGCAAGCAGTAGAATTGTGGTCAAGTTGGGAACCACAGTTAATTTGGATGGATATGCGAATGCCTGTAATGGATGGTTATGAAGCTACTAAACATATCAAAAACCATTTAAAAGGTCAAGCAACTGTAATTATTGCCTTAACAGCCAGTGCTTTTGACGAAGAACGTTCTGTTATCCTATCAATAGGCTGCGATGACTTTGTTGCTAAACCATTTCGGGAACAGGTAATTTTAGAAAAAATGGCTCAATATTTAGGAGTGCGTTATATTTATGAGCAACCTATTTCATCATTAACCAACGGAGAAAAACAATCTTCATTAATTGAAGCAGAAGCTTTAAAGGGAAATATGAATTTAGGTAATAATCTTGAGCCTTTGTGCTTACAGGTAATGCCTCCAGAATGGATCGATCGACTATATCAGGCTGCTGATGCTGTAGATAATGAAGAAATTTTTTTACTACTCGAACAAATTCCCCCGAAATATGCTTATATTAGCAGAACAATTGCTAATTTAGTTCACAATTTCCGTTGTGATAAAATCATTGATTTAATAGAAAGCCAAGCAAGTTAATTATTAGCCACATAGCAAATTGTTAAAATAATGGACAACTCTAACATAATTAGTAAAGGAAATATTTTAATTGTTGACGATACCCCGGAAAACTTACAAGTTCTGTCGGCAACTTTAACCGATTCTGGATATAAAATTCGGGGAGTAATTAATGGCAAAATGGCATTGAGAGCAGCGCGATCGGCTCAACCGGATTTAATTTTATTGGATATTAGAATGCCAGATATGAATGGCTATCAAGTATGCGAACACCTTAAAAGTGATGCTTCTACTTCAGAAATCCCCGTTATCTTTATTAGTGCTTCTGATGAAGTATTAGATAAAGTCAAAGCTTTTCAGGTTGGAGGTGTAGATTATGTTACTAAACCATTTCAAGTCGAAGAAGTTTTAACAAGAGTTGAGCATCAATTAACAATTCGGAGATTACAAAAACAATTAATTGCTCAAAATCAACAATTACAAGAAGAAATAGTTGAACGCAAAAAGGCAGAAGAAGCCGCCGCCGCAGCTTCTCATGCTAAAACTGAATTCCTCGCCAATATGAGTCATGAGTTGCGTACTCCGCTGAATGCAATTTTGGGTTTTACTCAAGTGATGATGCGTGACTCTATGTTAAGTAGCGATCAGACAGAAAACTTGAGAATTATTAATCGTAGCGGTGAACATTTATTGGAATTAATTAATGATGTTTTGGAATTGTCTAAAATAGAATCAGGAGTGGTTTCATTGGATGAAAGCAGCTTTGATTTGTATAGGCTTTTAGATAGTTTGGAGGAAATGTTTCAAATCAAAGCTGAAAGAAAGAGATTAAAAATGAGGTTAATAGTCCCACCAGAAATTCCTCAATATATCAAAACTGATGAAAAAAAATTACGTAGCTCTTTAATTAATTTGCTCGGTAATGCTATTAAATTTACTCATTTTGGAAGTATTATTTTGCGCGTCAATATTGTTAGTAAAAATGATTTTAGTTTCAATGATCAATCATGCAAACTTCAATTTGAAGTTGAAGATACTGGAGTAGGCATCGCACCAGAAGAAATTGATAGTTTATTTAATGCTTTTATTCAAACTGAATCAGGCAGAAAAAGTGCTGAAGGAACAGGTTTGGGGTTAACAATTACTCGTAAATTTGTGCAAATTTTAGGAGGAAATATTAGTGTTAGTAGTGTTTTAGGTAAAGGAACAACTTTTAAATTTGATATTAAAGCTTCACTGGCAAATGCTGCGGAAATAACGCCTCAAATACGACAAAGAGTAATTGGATTAGAACAAACACAAACACCCTGTCGGATTTTAATAGTTGATGATAATCGGGACAATCGTTTGTTGTTAGTTAAACTACTTCAGCCGATCGGTTTTGAAGTCCAAGAAGTTGAAAATGGTGAACAAGCAATTAGCCTGTGGTCAAGTTGGCAACCACACTTAATTTGGATGGATACGCGAATGCCTGTAATGGATGGTTTTCAAGCTACTAAATATATTAGAGACTTGGAAAAGCAAAGGAAAAAAACAGAGCCGCAACTAGAAATTAGCGATCGCAAATTTTCCATGTGTGACACTTTATGTTGTAGAACTCACACAATAATTATTGCTTTAACTGCTAGTGCTTTTGAAGAAAAAAAAGAAGAGTTTTTAGCCATCGGCTGTGATGATTTTGTCCGCAAACCTTTTGACGAAAAATTAATATTTGAAAAAATTGCACAGTACTTAGGAATACTATATCTTTATGAAGATTTGCCTCAAATAAACAACGTTTTTTATAGAAAGCGTTATTCTGTTAACCAAAAGCCAGATTCATTCTTTTTACCTTTACTGGCTAAAGTACCTCACAATTGGGTAATGCAGTTGTATCAAGCAGCTACTGAACTGAATGAAGAGTTAATTTTTCAGTTAATTGAGCAATTACCAGCTGAGTCTGCAACTCTTGCTGATGCTTTAAGGGATTTGCTTAATGATTTTCGGCTTGACATAATAGTTCGTATAACAAACTCAGCCATAAAGTAGCCCAAAGGTATGTTGCCATCAGAAAATCAGTATAACCAAAGAAAAACCGAAAATGCCAAGACTGAAATCTTAGTAGTTGACGATCAACCTAGTAACCTCCGCTTCTTGTCTGATGTTCTTAGTCGAGAAGGATACAGCGTTAAAAAAGCTATTTCTGGACACTTAGCCTTAAATTATGCGATCGCCTCTCCCCCAGATTTAATACTTCTGGATATAATGATGCCAGAAATAAATGGCTACGAAGTTTGCCAGAAACTTAAAGAAAATTCCCAAACTAAAGATATACCAGTAATTTTCTTAAGTGTCTTAGACCAAACTGCGGAAAAAGTCACAGCTTTTCGCGTTGGTGGTACAGATTATATTACTAAACCATTTCAAGTAGAAGAAGTATTAGCTCGCATAGAAAACCAACTCACTATTAAACGCCTGCAAATACAACTGCAAAGGCAAAATCAACATCTACAAGAAACAGAATCTCTTTTAGCTAGTATATTAAATAGTTCTTTAGATGGAATAATTGCCTTAGCATCTGTCCGCAATTCCCAAGGCAATATTATAGATTTTAAATATCTTTTACTTAATAAAAGTGCCGAAGAACTTATCCACCGTACTGCCGATGATATTGTTGGCAAATATTTATTAAAAGAATTGCCTGGTCATCAAAGAAGCGGCTTATTTGATGCTTATATAAAAGTAGTAGAAACAGGTGAAACATTCAATACTAAAATTTATTATGATTATGAAAATATCGAAGCATGGTTGCAAATAACAGCTGTTAAATTAGCTGATGGTTTAGCTATAACATTGCGGAATATAACCTCAGAAAAACAAGCACAAGAAGCACTCAGAGACAGTGAAGAACGTTTCCGCGCCATCTTTGAGCAAGCAGCAGTAGGAATAACTCAGGTATCTCTCACTGGACAATTTATCCGAGTTAACCAACAGTTTTGTCAAATTAGTGGATATTCAGAATCCGAATTATTACAAATCACTTGGAAACACTGGACTCTGGCAGAAGAAATAGATCGATGCTTAAATTATATCAATGAACTTTTAGCAGGAAAAATTGACAAATATTCGGTAGAAAAACATTTAGTTCGGAAAGATGGTCAAATTAAGTGGATAAATATTAGTACTTCATTAGTACGAGATTCCCAGAGTAATCCTCTGTATTTTATCGGGATAGTTAAAGATATTTCCCAACGCAAAGAAATAGAAGAACAATTGCAAAAAAGCCAACGTTGGTTGCAAGCAATAACAGATGCAAACCCAAATCTTTTGTATATTTATAAATTGCCAGAAATAAAGAATATATATATTAATGCAGAAGTAGTTAAAATACTTGGTTATACACCAGAAGAATTACAAAATGTGCCAAGCAAAGATTGGTTAAATCTGATTCACCCAGACGATCGCCAAATGATGAAAACACAGTTTAGCAAACTGGAAACAATTAAAGATGGTGAAGCCATTGATTTTGAATATCGAATTCTTCACAAAAACAAAGAATGGCGTTGGCTATTTACTCGAGAAATAGTCTTCAGTAGAACCCCAGATGATAAACCAGAACAAATTCTTGGTGCAGCAACCGATATTAGCGATCGCAAAAAAACCGAAGCAGCCTTAAAGCAAAGCGAAGCCAAATTTCAAAAATTAGCAGATAGTGTACCAGGCATTATTTACGAAATTATTCAAAAGTCCGATGGTGCTTTTAATTTAACTTATATTAGTTCGGCTTGCCGAGAAATTTATGGATTAGAGCCAGAGCAAATTTTAGAAAATTTAGAACTAGCTTTCAATAAAATTCATCCCGACGATCGCAAAAATCACGATGACAGCATCCAAATTTGCAGCCAAACTTTAGAACCTTGGCGTTGGGAAGGTAGAATAATTACCCAATCAGGAATTAAATGGATAGAAGCAGTTGCTAAACCAGAATGTCACTCAAACGGAGACATTGTTTGGCATGGTTTAATATTTGACATTACCGAGCGCAAACTTTCCGAAGCCAAACTTAAAGAATCTCAAAAAAGGCTATCATTTTTTGTCCAACAAACCCCAGTAGCCATCATTGAATTGAATAAAAACTTTGAAATAATTGCCTGGAATCCAGCCGCCGAAGCGATTTTTGGATATCAATTCACAGAAATTAAAAACTTTAACGCTTTACAATTATTAGTGCCACCAGAACAACGGGAATATATCACTAATTTTTTAAAAAAGTTAATGCGAGAAGGTGGCGACAAAAATAACATTAATGAAAACATAACAAAAGATGGTAAACGAATCATTTGTCAATGGTATAACACAGTTTTAGTAGATAATGATGGTCAAGTAATTGGCGGTGCAGCAATGGCAATTGATATCACAGAACGCCAGAAATCAGAAGCCGCATTAAGAGAAAGCGCCGAACGCTCTAAAGCGATCGCCAAAGCCATCGAAAGAATCCGCCAAACATTAAACTTAGAAACAATATTTAAAGCAACCACCTCAGAATTACGGCAAGTTCTCAACTGCGATCGCGTTGCCATTTACCGCTTTAACCCTGACTGGAGTGGCGAATTTGTTGCTGAATCTGTAGCTAGTGGTTGGGTTTCTTTAATCAAATCACATCAAGATAATCCCAACCTCACAACTAATTCTTTAAACTCGGAAAGATGTCTTGTTAAAACATGGAGTACCCCTACAATTATAGTCGAAGACACTTATTTACAAGATACCCAAGGTGGCGCTTACACTCGTGGTGCTAGCTATCTAGCAGTAGCAGATATATATCAAGCCAACTTTGAGCAATGCTACATCCATGTATTAGAACAATTTCAAGCTAAAGCTTACCTCACCGTACCGATTTTTTGTGGCAATAAACTCTGGGGATTACTAGCAAACTATCAAAATTCTAGCCCCCGACAATGGCAAAAAGCAGAAATCGACGTAGTAGTACAAATTGGCACCCAACTAACAGTCGCCTTACAGCAAGCAGAATTACTCGAACAAACCCAAAGACAATCCTTAGAATTAATGAAAGCTAAAGAAGCTGCCGACGCTGCTAACAAAGCCAAAAGTCAATTCCTTGCTAAAATGAGCCATGAATTGCGTACTCCTCTAAATGCCATCCTGGGGTTTAGTCAACTCATGACTCGTACTCCATCCCTCTCTATAGAACAGCAAGAATATACAGAAATTATTAATCGCAGTGGCGAACATTTGCTCGATTTAATCAACGATATTTTATCGATGGCAAAAATTGAAGCCGGACAAGTTACCTTAAACGAAAATCCTTTTAACCTCCATGAACTACTCAATTCAATTGAAGAACTACTGCGACTTAAAGCAAATTCCAAAGGATTAAAATTACTATTTGAAATTGCTCCCCAAGTACCAGAATATATCCAAACAGATGAAAGCAAATTACGACAAGTTCTCCTGAACTTACTAGGTAACGCCATCAAATTTACCCACACGGGCATTGTCAAATTGCAAGTTCTTTTAGCAGAAACAGAAACTACTCATCACAGTTCTTCCACCCCGACAACTAAAATCGTCTTTATAGTGCAAGATACTGGCCCAGGAATTGCCCCCAACGAACTTTCAACTTTATTTCAACCCTTCGTCCAAACCCAAACAGGTCGTCAGACAGGACAAGGAACAGGTTTAGGTTTACCAATTAGTCAACAATTCATCAGATTAATGGGAGGAGATATCACAGTTTGCAGCCAACTGAGTCAAGGAACTACCTTCACATTCCACATTCTCGCTCATCTAGTTTCTCATCTTGAGCAAAATGCCATCTCTTCAAGAAAGCGAATTATTGGTTTAGAATCCAATCAACCCATCTACCGTATCCTCATAGTTGAAGATATTAAAGAAAATCGACAATTAGTAGTCAAATTACTCGCACCTTTCGGATTTGAAATCCGCGAAGCTGAAAACGGTCAACAAGCAATTACTTTATGGGAAAATTGGCAACCCCATTTAATCTGGATGGATATGCAAATGCCAGTCATGGACGGTTATGAAGCCACTAAATACATTAAATCTCAATCAAAAGGTCAAGATACCGTGATTATTGCTCTCACTGCTAGCGCCTTTCAAGAGCAACAATCAGCTATCTTAAAAGCAGGATGTGACGACTTTCTACCCAAACCTTTTCGGGAAGAAATGCTATTTGAAAAAATGGCTAAACATTTAGGATTGCGTTATCTTTCTCAAGAAGATTCATCATCTACCCCCATTATTCATCCAGTAGCAACAAAAATTATTAACCGAAATGACTTACATATCATGTCGAAAGAATGGTTAACAAAACTACACAGAGCAGCACTCGCTATCAATGACCTAGAAGTAAGTAAACTGATTAAACAAATACCTGAAACTCATTCTGAGCTTATGCAGGCTCTAATAGACTTAGTGGATAACTTCCGCATGGATATAATTATCGAAATAACCAGGGAATGTCCTGATGAATAAATCAAAATCTACTCAGTATAAAGCAGATATTTTAATTGTTGATGATACCCCGGACAACTTACGACTTTTGTCCAATATGCTAATGTCCCAAGGTTATCATGTAAGAAAAGCAATCAACGGTCAGTTAGCTTTAAAAGGAGTACAAATAAGCCAACCAGACCTAATATTGCTAGATATAAATATGCCAGAAATCAACGGTTACGAAGTTTGTAAACAATTGAAGTCTTCGGAAACAACTCGTCTTATTCCCGTGATTTTTATTAGTGCTTTAGATGAAATTTTAGATAAAGTCAAAGCCTTTCAAATCGGAGGAGTAGACTATATTACAAAGCCTTTTCAATTGGAAGAAGTATTAGCTCGTGTCGAAAATCAATTAACTATTCATAAGCTACAAAAGCAGCTTTATCAGCAAAATGCTCAACTACAGTTAGAAATAATTGAACGTCAGAAAGTAGAAGAAGAAATTAGATTTTTATTTACTACCTCTCAATTAATTAGTAAATCAGTAGATTTTGATGATGCACTAAAAGTTACTCTTAAGCAAGTTTGTCAAGCTATATGCTGGGATTTAGGAGAAGCTTGGATTCCTAATTATAAAAATAATAAATTAGAATATAGTAGTGGTTGGTATACTAGGGAAAAAAATCTAAAAAATTTTATTGAAGAAAGTAAATTTTTGACATTGCCTTTTGGTAATGGATTAGCAGGAAGAATTTGGAAATCAAAAAATTTTGAGTGGGTAGAAGATATTTCAACCGAAATCGAACCTAACTTTACTAGACAAAAAATTGCCCTAGAAGCGGGGTTAAAAACAGCTTTTGGAATTCCCATTTTAATCAACGATCGAGTTTTAACTGTTTTGGCTTTTTATAAAAAAGAATTAAGCCCATTGGAACCAAGATTAGTTGATTTAGTTCATGTTGTAGCTACCCAATTAGCTTCACTAATTCAGCTAAAAAGAACCGAAGACGCTTTAGTAAAAGCTAACCAGGAACTAGAGCGACTTGCGACTGTAGATGGTTTAACCGGAATTGCTAATCGTCGTTTATTTGATGAATATTTAGGAATAGAATGGTTACAGATGTTTCGGGAACAATTACCCTTATCTTTAATTTTATGTGATGTAGATTTTTTCAAACTTTACAACGATACTTATGGACACCTTGTAGGAGATTTTTGTTTACAGCAGGTAGCTACAACGATTAATACAAGTATTAAACGTCCAGCAGATTTAGTAGCAAGATATGGAGGTGAAGAATTTGCCGTGATTTTGCCCAACACTGATGCTAATGGTGCGCTAAAAGTAGCAGAATCAATTAGACAGAAAGTGCAAGCTCTTAAAATCGTTCATGGTAAATCTACTGTGAACCAATTTGTTACCCTAAGTTTAGGAGTTACTACTGTTATTCCTAATCCAGAAGTTAATCCTGACATTTTAATTGCTATAACTGATAAAGCACTCTATTCAGCTAAACAACAAGGAAGAAATCAGATTGTTTTAGTCAATTTAGTTGAGCTTAGTTAAGCAAAATTAAAGAAAGTCTTATAATCAGGGGCATATTTAAGAGAATAATTAAAACTCCCTACTGAGCAAATTAAGAATAATCGATCGCTTCTGATGAATCAGCAACAAAAGCCACAATCAAATCCACAAACAGCACCTAATATCCTGATCGTTGATGACACCCCCGATAACTTGCGACTGTTATCTACCATGCTGACTGGGCAAGGGTACTATGTGCGAAAAGCAATTAACGGACAAATTGCTTTAAAAGCAACAGAAATGTCTCCCCCAGATTTAATTTTACTAGATGTGAATATGCCGTTGATGAACGGTTATGAAGTATGTCAAGCTTTAAAAGCAAATCCTAACACTTGCAAAATCCCTGTGATTTTTATTAGTGCTTTGGATCAGGTAATAGATAAAATCAAAGCCTTTGAAGTGGGAGGAGTTGATTATATTACTAAACCATTTCAATTAGAAGAAGTTTTAGCAAGAATTAACAATCAATTAAATCAAAAGAAATTATCTGAACAACTAGAATATAAAAATCAGCAGCTACAAGCAGAAATTAGCGATCGCAAAAAAGCCGAAATCAAAATTCGCCTCTTACTAGCAGCAACTCAAGCCATTAGTCGCGCCGAAAAATTTGACACTGCTATTGAAGTAATTCTACATTTAATCTGCAAAACAATAGGTTGGGATTTTGGTGAAGCTTGGATTCCTAATCAAGAGCACCAAGTCTTAGAATGCTCTCCAGCTTGGTATGCCAGTGAATCAAATTTAGAAATATTTAGACAAAAAAGCTTAAAATTTACATTTGCTGAAAACGTAGGATTACCTGGAAGAATTTGGATAAATCGACAGCCAGAATGGATCGAAGACCTTTGTGCTGAATCATCGGAGACTTTTTCTTGCCAAGAAATTCTTCTTGCAGTAGGATTAAATTGTTGTTTTGGCGTTCCTATTTTACTTGCTGATGAAGTCTTAGCAATTTTAATTTTCTTCAAAAAAACTCCTACCAAAGCCGAACTAAACTTATTAGAATTAGTTAATGCAGTTGCTACACAATTAGGTTCACTAATTCAACGTAAACGTGCAGAAGAAGCCTTAAGATTAGCTGAACAAAGATATCACAGCATTGTCGAAAATGCAGTAGATGGAATTTTTCAAACCACACCTTCTGGACGTTATCTTAGTGCTAATCCTGCTTTAGCGAAAATTTACGGTTATGATTCACCAGCAGAATTAATTTCTATGCTGAATAATATTTCCGAGCAACTTTATGTCAATCCCAAGCGCCGCCAAGAATTTGTTAATAAAATAGAAAAACATCATGCTGTCTATGGGTTTGAATCTTTAATCCGGCGCAAAGATGGTAAAGTAATTTGGATTAGCGAAAATGCACGGGCAGTGCGTGATTCCACCGGAAAATTGCTATATTATGAAGGTACAGTTTCCGATATTACAGTGCGTAAAGTAGCTCAAGAAGCTCTGCGTTATGAACAAGAACAAGCAGAAAAACTATTACTAAATATTCTCCCAGAACCAATTGCCCAAAGATTAAAATTAGAACAAAATACGATCGCTGATAGTTTTGAAAATGTCACAGTTTTGTTTGCTGACTTAGTAGGTTTTACTGAATTGTCAGCTAACACATCTCCTCGACAATTAGTAGAAAACTTGAATATAGTATTCTCCGAGTTCGATCTCTTAGCCGAACAGCATGGTTTAGAAAAAATAAAAACCATTGGTGATGCTTACATGGCTGTAGCTGGATTACCTGCTTCTCGGCCCGATCATGCAGAAGCAGCTGCGGAAATGGCATTAGGTATGCTCATAAAAATTGCTGAATTTAATAGCAAAGCTGGTACCAGCTTTAGCCTCAGAATTGGTATGAATACAGGCCCAGTTGTAGCTGGCGTAATTGGAATTAAAAAATTTAGTTACGATTTATGGGGTGATACAGTTAACACAGCTAGCCGCATGGAATCTCAAGGTATTCCTGGTGCAATTCAAGTTAGTACTACCACATACCAATTACTAAAAGATAAGTACAAGTTAACAAAGCGGGGTGCTATCTCTATTAAAGGTAAAGGAGAAATGGTAACTTATCTGCTCACAGGTAAAAAGCAAAATTAGCGGCCAAAATCTATAGGTTGCCAAATTTCAGCTAGCAATTGTTTATCTACTGAATTGCTCTGTTCTGTGCTTATCTTACTTGACGAGTAAAGTTGCCAGTCCTTCTGAGTAACTTCTGACGAATGTGCAGGTAAAAGAAAATGTATCGCGAAAGTAACTGTGGCTGCTAATAAAAATTTTTCTAACATTTATAACTCCCCCCCAAGAGTGGTGAAATTACCGCTCTAATGTTGATATTATTACTATCAGTTTTTTCTATATTAATTAGAGTGATTCAACTCGCTAAAAAATTGTGACTCTTCTCCCAGAATTAAGTGATTAGAGTCACACTTAGGTAGTAAATTGAACAACTTAGAGAACAGAGAATAAAGAATAGTAAAAAGAAAAATTTTTGGTTCCTTGTTCCCTCAGCAATACTATTTAGATATACCCCATCTGAAGAGCTAAACCTGCTAAACCCTGAAGCAGGCCAAGTAGATTTTCGCCAAAACTGGGACGGCGCTCTTTGGGTTTGTTTAGTTGTTCAATTCCCTCAGTTACTTGTTGCGCGACCTTAACACCCATTTGATCGCCTTGAGCATTGTAGAGTTCAGCTGCCTTTTTGGAATCAGCAAGTGCTGCTAGGCGATCGCCCTGATTAAATTGCACCATACTCCGACCTAAGTAAGCGTTGGCATAATCAGGTTTCATCGCTAAAGCTTGGTTGAGTAGATCCAAAGCTCTTTGGTGATTATCTCTCTCAGCTTCCGCCATTCCCCAGCGGTAAAAATCTTCGGCATTACCCGTATAATTTGGTAATCCAACTGCACCCAGCAAATTAGCATTAACTAAAGTTGTCCCGACTAAATTTGCCTGAGATAAAAAAGTATCTCTTAAATCAGCAGCAGCGAGATTAGCACCACTAAGGTTAGCACCTGTGAGGTTTGCACCATTGAGACTGGCACCCATCAGGTTAGCACCCCTGAGATCGGCACCCATCAGGTTAGCACGGCTGAGGTTTGCCCGACTTAAATCAGCACCACTCAAATCGGCACCCACTAGATTAGCCATGACTAATCCAGCGTCAGTTAAATCGCATCGAGAGCATTGTTTAGTGGCAAGTAGTTGTCGGGTATGTTCGGGATTAGCCGCAAGTGCGGGATTGGCTAGAGTAAATGTGGTTAGTAAAGTGGCGCTAGCTATGGGAGTGAATTTCATAAGCTTATCGATAGCTACATTATGGGAACTTTTTTGCATAACAGAATTTTGCTCAATCTAGGCGTTTAACACAAGTCTTTTGCTCAAGTAATTTTGACTTTTTCCGGTGACAAGCTCCTGTCTGTAGAGTCTTGATTATGTTACATCTAAATATAAAAGAGATAAATTTATGCACAGATTACTTACCGGAAGGTTAAAGGTAGAAAAATTAACAGTGCCGATCGCTAATTTACCCCCATCCTTACACGGCATCAAAATCGTCCAGCTTTCAGATTTTCACTATGACGGTTTCTCCTTGTCAGACGATTTGTTAGAAAAAGCGATCGCTACCAGCAATCAAATTCAACCCGATTTAGTATTTCTCACAGGCGACTATGTTACCAGCAATCCAGCCCCAATTTATCAACTAGTACTCCAACTGAAACATTTAACAAGTCGCTTTGGGATCTACGCCGTTTTAGGCAACCACGACCTTTATTTTTCTCACTCAAAAACCACAATTATTCGCGCCTTAGCTAGTATTGATATTCACGTCCTCTGGAATCAAATTGTTTATCCTTTCGGATCTGAATTAGCCATAGTCGGATTTGCCGATCTCCGTTCTCATCAATTTAATCCTGCCGCAGTTATGCCACAAATCGATGCTAGGATTCCCCGCATCGTCTTATCTCATAATCCTGATACTGCCGAGCAATTGCAATCTTGGCGCGTCGATTTACAATTATCTGGTCATACTCATGGCGGTCAAATTATCATCCCTAAAATTGGCTCCCTCCCTGCACTATTACCAAAAATTCATCCTTTCATCCCCCAACCTTTGCGTCAAAAGTTGCCTTACGCCAAGAAAAAACCCTACCAAAGATTTCGACATTGGGAATGGTCACAAGGCTTACACCAAGTAGGAAAAAATTTGCTTTATGTCAATCGAGGATTAGGAACTTACTTACCTGGACGATTGTTTTGCCGCCCAGAAATTACTGTAATTAATTTAGTTGCTCAGAATTGATGCTTTAATTATTTAATTATTCACAATAATATGATAAAAACAGATTCCCTAACCAACTCAAAACCCGCCTCGCTAAGGAAAATACTGGTAGCTCAAGGCGGGTTATTGAGATTACAAACAGTCGAATTAAACGAACCGACTGATAACGAACAGTTTCCAAAAAGAAAGAACTTTAACTCCAAAATAAGGACTTTACTCGCAACAGGCCGGACTCTCGGTTTGCATCACCTCCGTTACTTACAGACACTTACCGATCGATTTGCGTTCTTACAAGAACAAGCAAGTAGTAACAAACTGAACGCAAATATAACTCTCAAAAATGAAACATCATTCCGGTAATCTGCTGCTCTCGGCATCGAGCAGGAAGGCACAGGCTCGAAACCAAACCAAGATGTGAAAATTGAATGAAGATCTACTTGATCTGTGCCTTAATTAATAAAGTAGCATTTGTTTCTCAGTGACGATCGACTAGTTTACTAAACTTTAAATAGTTTTATTTCTTGAAACACACACACACGCTTTTTAATTAAATAGCTTAGTCTTACTCCTATTTGAGTAATTTAACTCAAGTTGTTAGTTACAAGTCTGGCTCTTTCTTAGCTCCCCCTTTTGATCCCCCTTCCGCCCCCCTTTGTAAGAGGGGAACCAGCGCAAGCTTCGCTATTAACGCAAGTGGCTAGTTATTAATTCTTTCGGAGTTCCCCCCTTATTAAGGCAGGGCTAATTCATGGTCATCAAATAAAATTAACCGGATGGGGGGACAAGGGGACAAGGAGACAAGGGGACAAGGG